>NZ_JBMIRS010000123.1:0-482 GCF_049198005.1 Paracidovorax sp. MALMAid1276
CCGTTCGGGCTGAGCTTGTCGAAGCCGGGGCGCGCTCGCAGGCTCGCTGATCGGCAGCATGCCTCGTTCAAGGGCGGGAGCCGGGGGTCGCCCGGCGGCGAGTGTCTTTCTTTTGCTTCGCCAAAAGAAAGGCACCAAAGAAAAGGCGACCCTACACGCTGCGTCCCTTCGCTTCGCTGCGGGCAACCTGCGGTGCTCGGTCGTGGGGTGCGCTGCGGAACTCGCTGCGCGCTGCGCGCTACGCTCAAACAACCGCAGCGAGTCAGTGCACGAAGCGTGTGTCCTTCGGCACACGCCACCCCACGCCCTGCGCTCCTCGGCGCATCCTGAAGGGATGGGGTGCGGACAGCCACTCGGGCCATCGCTGCGCTCGGCCCCCGTGGCCGCAGCGCGTGGCGCTTGCGCCCGCGAGGCGAGGCCGAGCAACGCGATGGCCCGTGTGGCTGTTCGGCTCCCCTCCCCTCTGGCTGCGCCTGCGGCGG
>NZ_JBMIRS010000133.1:0-7693 GCF_049198005.1 Paracidovorax sp. MALMAid1276
CTCGCAGCGTCCAGATAGCCCGGGCTGTGGGTCAGCGCGGAAAAACAGGCCGCCGCAGCGTAGGCCGCTGCGGCGGCCGCCGACAGGTTGCCGGCCTGCGAAGAGTCGCCGGGCCGGTGGGGCGTTGCAGAAGGTGAGCTGAGCACCGCGTTCATGCCTTAAATGTAGCGCGGGAGGGGAGCGGGCCGTCTTGGGACAAAAAAAAGCACCGCCACCGCGGTGCTTTTTAGAGGGGCAGCGCCCGGAAAATGTTCAGCCGGGGACCTTCTTGAGCATTTCCAGGCCCACCTTGCCGTCAGCGATCTCGCGCAGGGCCGTCACGGCGGGCTTGTTGCGGCTTTCGATGCGGGGGGCGTGGCCTTGGCTGAGCATGCGTGCGCGGTAGGTGGCTGCAAGCACCAGTTGGAACCGGTTGGGGATTTTTTCCAGGCAGTCTTCAACGGTAATGCGTGCCATGTTCTGTACTCCGGGGAAATCAGGTGATATTGAGCGACTGGAAGGTGTCTGCGCGGGCGCGGCGTTGCGCCACATACTTCAGGCGCTGGGCGTGAACCACGGCTTTGAGGTCGAAAAGCGCGCGTTCAAACAACTCGTTGATTATAACGAAGTCAAATTTGCTCACTTGCGCCATCTCTGCGGCTGCGTTCTTGAGACGCACCTCGATCACGTCCGCCGTGTCTTCGCCGCGGCGCTCCAGGCGGGACCGCAGCTCTTCCCAGCTTGGCGGCAAAATGAACACCAGCACGGCGTTGGCGAAGGCCTCCTTGATCTGCAATGCGCCCTGGAAGTCGATCTCGAGGATCACGTCGGAGCCCTGGGCGATGCGCTCTTCAATGGCCTTCTTCGACGTGCCGTAGCGGTTGCCATGCACGTGTGCCCACTCCACGAAGGCATTGCCCTCGACCATGGCGTCGAATTCGGATTCGGACGCGAAAAAGTATTCGCGGCCGTGCTTTTCCTGGCCGCGGGGCGCGCGGGTGGTGTGCGAGATGGAGGGGTGAACGTGGGAGTCAAGCTCGAGCAGGGCCTTGACCAGGCTGGATTTGCCCGCGCCACTGGGGGCGGCCACGACGATGAGGTTTCCGGGATAGTCCATGGTTGATGTGCGCAGGGCGCTATCAAAAAGTGAGGGCTACTCAATATTCTGCACTTGCTCGCGCATCTGCTCGATCAGCACTTTCATGTCCACGCTGATGCGGGTGAGGTCCAGTGCGGCAGATTTGGAGCCCAGGGTGTTGGCCTCGCGGTGCAGCTCCTGGATGAGGAAGTCCAGGCGCTTGCCCACTTCTCCGCCCTTTTTCAGCAGGCGCTCGATCTCGTCCAAGTGGGACTCCAGGCGCGTGATCTCTTCGGCAACGTCGATGCGAATGGCGAAGGCGGTGGCCTCGGTCAGCGCGCGGTCGCGGGCGGCTTCGGGCAACACGGTGCCGTCGGTCAGAGCCATGGCGTCTTTCCAGCGCTCCATGAAGCGCTGGCGTTGCTGCTCCACCAGCAGAGGCACCATGGGAACGGCCTGCTGCGCCAGCGAGCGCAACTGCTTGAGCCGGTCCTGCAGCATGGCGGCCAGCCGCTTGCCTTCGCGCTCGCGCGAAGCCATGAGGGCTTCGAGCGCCTCTTCGGCCAAGGCGGGCAGTGCTTCGCTCCAGTCTTCAGCGCCGACAGGTGCGTTGGCGCACAGGCGCAGCGCGTCGGCTACCGTGAGGGGGGCGGCTGACGGCAGCCAGGCCTTGACGGAATCCTGCAGGGAGTTGAGCCGCTGAAGCAGCCGGGTGGGTGGGTCTTGCAGGGTGTTGGTGTCTTCCGACTCCAGCGCTGCACGGACCTCGACCTTGCCGCGTTTGAGGCGCGCGGTCAGCAGGCTGCGCAGGGCGGGCTCCTGGGCACGCAGCTCATCGGGCAGGCGAAACGAGAGGTCCAGAAAGCGGCTGTTGACCGAGCGGATTTCCAGCCCCAGCCGGCGCGAATGGGGCGCTCGGGCATCGGCTTCAGCGCCAGTGGCGGATGCGCCGTGCTGTGCGCTGGCGTATCCGGTCATGCTGTAAACTGGCATTGGACTTTTTGTTGGTTGCTTGCGATCCGGCGATTATCCGGGTTCCGCTTCGCCCCTGAGTCATCTTCGCAAAATATGTCAAAAATCAAGCCGGCTCCCTTGCCGCCCGATACCGCAATAGGCGGCTACCGCGTGGTGCGCCGGTTGTCGGCGGGCGGTTTTGGTGTGGTCTATCTGGCGCTGGACGCAGAAGGCCAGCAGGTCGCCATCAAGGAATACCTCCCATCGTCTCTGGCCACGCGTTCGCCGGGCGAACTCCTGCCCAAGGTGCAGTCCGAAAAGCTCTCGCTGTACCGCCTGGGCCTGAAAAGCTTCTTTGAAGAAGGCCGCGCCCTGGCGCAGATCTCCCACGCGTCCGTGGTGAGTGTGCTCAACTTCTTCCGCGAGAACGAAACCGTCTATATGGTGATGAACTACCTGGAGGGCGCAACCCTGCAGGACTTCATCATCACCGCGCGCGACCTGAAGACGCAGAAGGTGTTCCGCGAGTCCACCATCCGCTCGCTCTTCGACGAGGTGCTGCGCGGTCTGCGCATCGTGCACCAGCACAAGATGCTGCACCTCGACATCAAGCCCGCCAACATCTTCATCACCGACGACAACAAGGCGGTGATGATCGACTTTGGCGCCGCGCGGGAGGTGCTGTCCAAAGAAGGCAACTTCATCCGCCCGATGTACACGCCCGGGTTTGCCGCGCCCGAGATGTACCGGCGCGACTCATCGATGGGGCCGTGGACGGACATCTACGCCATCGGCGCCTGCATCTACGCCTGCATGCAGGGCTTTCCGCCCAACGAGGCGCCCCAGCGCATCGAAAAAGACCGCCTTTCGCTGGCCCTGACCAAACTGCGCGGCGTGTATTCCGACAACCTCATCGAGGTGGTCGAGTGGTGCATGGCGCTCGACCCGCTCTCGCGCCCGCAATCGGTGTTTGCCTTGCAAAAGGAACTCAGCCGCGAGGGCGAGCGCCGCTACACCAAGCTCACCGTGGCCGAGAAGATGCGGCTGCAGCTGGACACCCTGGTGTCCGATACCAAGAAGAACGTGCAAAAGGTGGGCGAAGCCACCGGCATCGGAGCCAAGCCCAAATGAAGTTCTCGATTTTCCAGATCAGCCGCCGCGGCGGCCGCGAGAAGAACGAAGACCGCATGGGCTATTGTTACACGCGCGAGTCGGGCCTCTTCGTGCTGGCCGACGGCATGGGCGGGCACCCGGAAGGCGAAGTAGCGGCGCAGATAGCGTTGCAGACCATCTCGGCGCTGTTCCAGCGCCAGGCCAAGCCCCAGCTCAAGGATGTGCAGGAATTCCTCTCGGGCGCGCTGCTGGCTGCGCACCACCAGATCCTGCGCTACGCCACCGACAAGGGCATGCTCGACACGCCGCGCACCACGCTGGTGGCGGCGGTGCTGCAAAACGGCACGGCCACCTGGGTGCATTGCGGAGACTCACGGCTGTACATGGTGCGCGATGGCGACCTGCTGACCCGCACGCGCGACCACTCGTACATGGAGCTGCGCAATGCGCCGCCGCCGGGGCTGGAGCGCATCAACCGCAACGTGCTGTTCACGTGCCTGGGCTCACCCACCAAGCCCATCTACGACATCACCGGCCCCGTCTACCTGGAGCAGGGTGATCGCATCCTGCTGTGTTCCGACGGGCTGTGGGGCACGCTCAGCGACGAGGAGATCGCCAAGCAACTGGGCCGCAACACGGTGTCGCACGCCGTGCCCGAGCTGGTGGAAGATGCCCTGCGCAAGGCCGGCGACAGCAGCGACAACGTGACGGTGATCGCGCTCGAGTGGGAAACCCCCGACGCCTTCGAGTCCACCCAGGGCGTATCCACCGACAGCATCAGTGACGACGTGTTTGCCTCCACCATCCAGGCCGGCCCGCTCGATGGCCTGGTGGACGACCTGGATGACGCCGCCATCGAGCGGTCCATTGCCGAGATTAACGAAGCCATCCGCCGTTCCGCCGCTCGGAAGGCCTGAGCCTTCCCCGGATACGTTTCGCGCCCTTCGCCGTTTCTTGGCTTTGCAGGGGATGGGGCGCGTTGCTGCAAAACAAGAGACACGCCAAGGGACACGCGGCGGTGCGACCCTGGCGTCCACTGTCCGGCGATGACCCGGCAATGAGGCGGCGATAACCCGCCGTGGCCCGCCCCGGTGCGCTGCACTTGCAGGACCGGGTGCTCCTTCTGATCCGTTGAGCCACCCACCACGAAAAATCGAAACCCATGACCTTTGAACGCTCCGGCGCCCGCGCCGCCCACCAGTTGCGCCCCGTGCGCATCACCCGCCGCTACACCATGCACGCCGAGGGCTCCGTGCTGATCGAGTTCGGCAACACCAAGGTGCTGTGCACCGCGTCGGTGGAAGAACGCGTGCCGCCGCACAAGCGCGGCAGCGGGGAGGGCTGGGTGACGGCCGAATACGGCATGCTGCCCCGCGCCACCCACACCCGCAGCGACCGCGAGGCCGCGCGCGGCAAGCAAAACGGCCGCACGCAGGAGATCCAGCGCCTCATCGGCCGCAGCCTGCGCGCCGTGTTCGACCTGAAGTTGCTGGGTGAGCGCACCATCCAGCTCGACTGCGACGTGATCCAGGCCGATGGCGGCACGCGCACCGCCGCCATCACCGGCGCCTGGGTGGCCGCGCAGGATGCGGTGAGCCACCTGCTGGCCAGCGGCAAGATCGTGCAGTCGCCCCTGCTGCAGCCTGTGGCCGCCATCTCGGTGGGCATCGTGCAGGGCACGCCGCTGCTCGACCTGGAATATGTGGAAGACGTGGATTGCGACACCGACATGAACGTGGTGATGACCGGCGCCGGACACTATGTGGAGGTGCAGGGCACGGCCGAAGGCGTGGCCTTTACCCGCGCCGAGATGGATGCGCTGCTGGCCCTGGCCGAGAAGGGCATTGCCGAGTTGGTAGTGCTGCAGAAGCAGGCATTGGGTGTGGATTGAATTGCTATCTAATTAATAGCTAAAAATCAATGATGGATAAGCGCTCAAGGCTATTTTGATGATGAAAATTGTTTTGGCTTCCAACAACCGCGGCAAGCTGGCCGAGCTGCAGGCCATGCTCGCGCCCCTGGGCGTGGAGCTGGTGCGCCAAGCCGACCTGGGCGTGGGCGAGGCCGAGGAGCCCTTCCGCACCTTTGTCGAAAACGCCCTGTCCAAGGCACGGTTTGCGTCCGCTCACACCGGCCTGCCCGCGCTGGCCGACGATGCCGGCATGTGCGTCGATGCCTTTGGCGGCCTGCCGGGGGTGGACACGGCGTATTACTGCACCCAGTTCGGCTACGAGAAAAGCGACGACAACAACGTGCGTGCCCTGCTGGAGCAACTGCAAGGCGTGGCCAACCGCCGCGCCGCCATGGTCAGCACCCTGGTCGCCGTGCGCAGCCCCGAGGACCCCGAGCCGCTGATTGCCGTGGGCCGTGTCGTGGGCGAGATCACCACCGAACCCCGGGGCGCCAACGGCTTTGGCTTCGACCCCGTGATGTTCATCCCCGAGTTCGGTCAGACCTTTGCCGAACTGCCCGTGGAGGTGAAAAACGCCCACAGCCACCGGGGCCGCTCGGCCGCGCAGATGCTGGCGCTGATGCGCGAGCGCTGGTTGTAGAAAGGGCGCGAACGTGGCCCACATCCCGATCAAACCGCAGGCCGAGGCGGAACCGGCCGTGGTGCGCGACATCCAGCACTACATGCGCCCCGGCCTGCTGCAGCTGCAGAGCCTGCCGCCCCTGTCGCTGTATGTGCACCTGCCCTGGTGCCTCAAGAAATGCCCCTACTGCGACTTCAACTCGCACGAGGCCCGTGGCGACGGGGCGGGTGACAACGGGGTGCCCGAGCAGCGCTACATCGACGCGCTGATGGCTGACCTGGAAGCGGCCTTGCCCCTCGTCTGGGGCCGCACCGTGCACAGCATCTTCATCGGCGGCGGCACGCCCAGCCTGTTTTCGCCCGCAGCCATCGACCGGCTGATTGGCGACATCCGCGCCCGCCTGCGGCTGGAGCCGGACTGCGAGATCACGCTGGAGGCCAACCCCGGCACCTTCGAGAAAGACCGCTTCCGCGCGTACCGCGCTGCGGGCGTCACGCGCCTGTCGGTGGGGGTGCAGAGCTTCAACGACCAGCACCTCAAGGCCCTGGGCCGCGTGCACGACCGCGCGCAGGCCCTGGCGGCGGTGCAAGAGGCGGCCGAGGCGTTCGACACCTACAACCTCGACATCATGTATGCGCTGCCCGGCCAGACGCTGCCCGAGCTGGAGCAGGACCTGTTGACGGCGCTGGCCTTCCAGCCGCCGCACCTCTCCATCTACCACCTCACCATCGAGCCCAACACCTACTTCGCCAAGCACCCCCCGGCCATCCCCGAGGACGACCAGGCCTATGCCATGCTCGACCGCATCACCGAGCTGACGGGGCGGGTGGGCATGGATCGCTACGAAATCTCGGCCTATGCACGGCCGGGCCACCAGTGCTTTCACAACACCAACTACTGGCAGTTTGGCGACTACCTCGGCATTGGCGCGGGCGCCCACAGCAAGCTCAGCTTTGCGCACCGCGTGGTGCGGCAGGTGCGCTTTCGCGAGCCGCGCCGGTACATGGACAACGCGCTGGCCGGGCGCGCCGTGGCGCAGGACGACGAGGTGCGCCGCGCCGACCTGCCTTTCGAATACATGCTGAACGCCCTGCGCCTGCGCGAAGGCTTTGCGCTGCAGGACTTCATGGCCCGCACGGGCCTGCCGCTCACGGCGATTGCCAAGGGGCTGGACGCTGCCGAGCGCAAGGGCTTGATGGCGCGCGACATGGCCCGTGCCTGGCCCACCGAGCGGGGTTTTGACTTCCTCAGCGACCTGCAGGAGCTGTTCCTGGCGGACTGACGGGGCCGATGGAAGCCGCCAAAGATGCCGCCAATGCCGCCAATGTTGCCGGCGCCTGAGTCGGCATCAGCCGCAGCTGACCGCGACGATGCGGCCGCTGGCGTCCACCTCCAAGTTCAGGCGCTGCGCATTGAACTCCTTCGTCACCATCTGCCCGGGCCGCAACACACGGGCCATGAGCGCGCCTGAGCGCGCGCGCGCCGTCTCGACGACCGAGGGCGTGCTGCTTTGGCCGATGGCGCCCTGCGCGGGTTGCGCGTTGCACACGGCGGTAACGGGCGGAGGCGGCGGCGGCGTGCTGGCGCCGGGGGCGGCGCCCGCAGGCGGGGGATTGCCGTAGCTGGCGCAGCCCGAAAGTACGGTGGCGATGGTGGCGGTGGCGATGAGGGTTTTGGATGGCATGGCAAGGGGCTCCGTGAATGGGCTGGAAGGCACAACCATACGTCAATGCGGCCTGCACGGGGGTGTCCACCGGTAACCCGCGCGCAGGCTTCGGGCACATTCTGCCGCCGTGTAAAACGCACCACCGGGCCCGCGTGCGGCATTGGCCGAATCATCGGCCTCGTCCTACAGCGCGGCCTGAGACCCCGCCTTACTATCACCTCCGTCGACACCCCTCTCGACATCCCTCCCGCTTGCAACGAGCAAGTGTTAAGCCCGCAACAGCGGGCTTTTTTTTTGCGTGCGCCCAGCATGGGCGCACTCCTACGGGTGCAAGTCCCGTCGTAAGTTGGTCACAACGAACGAAGCGAA
>NZ_JBMIRS010000148.1:0-22224 GCF_049198005.1 Paracidovorax sp. MALMAid1276
TCACGCTGAGCCTGTCGAAGCGCAGCGCAGGGCTTTGACAGGCTCAGCCCGAACGGATGGTGGTTGATGAGCCTCCCATTCACCGCTCTTGCACCTTCCACCTGATTGAGAACAACATTTCCCCGGAGACCAAACCCATGCTGCTGACCCAAGACCAGGAAATGATCCGCGACGCGGTGCGCGACTTTGCCCAGACCGAGCTGTGGCCGAACGCCGCGCGCTGGGACAAGGAACACCACTTCCCCAGGGAGGCCCACCAGGGCCTGGCCGCCCTGGGCGCCTACGGCATCTGCGTGCCCGAAGAGTTGGGCGGCGCCAACCTCGACTACCTCACGCTTGCGCTGGTGCTCGAAGAGATTGCCGCCGGTGACGGTGGCACCAGCACCGCCATCAGCGTGACCAACTGCCCCGTCAACGCCATCCTCATGCGCTACGGCAACGCGCAGCAAAAGCGCGACTGGCTCACGCCGCTGGCGCGTGGCGAAATGCTGGGCGCGTTCTGCCTGACCGAGCCGCATGTGGGCTCTGATGCTTCGGCCCTGCGCACCACGGCCGTGAAGCAGGGCGACGAATACATCATCAACGGCGTCAAGCAGTTCATCACCAGCGGCAAGAACGGAAACGTGGCCATCGTGATTGCCGTCACCGACAAGGGCGCAGGCAAGAAGGGCATGAGTGCCTTCCTCGTGCCCACCAGCACGCCGGGCTACGTGGTGGCGCGGCTGGAAGACAAGCTGGGGCAGCACAGCAGCGACACGGCGCAGATCAACTTCGACAACTGCCGCATCCCGGCCGAGAACCTGATTGGCGCGGAAGGAGAGGGCTACAAGATCGCCCTGGGCGCGCTCGAAGGCGGCCGCATCGGCATCGCCGCGCAGAGCGTGGGCATGGCGCGCAGCGCGTTCGACGCGGCGCTGGCCTATTCGAAAGAGCGCGAAAGCTTTGGCACTGCCATCTTCAACCACCAGGCCGTGGGTTTCCGGCTGGCCGACTGCGCCACGCAGATCGAGGCCGCGCGCCAGCTCATCTGGCATGCCGCCGCGCTGCGTGATGCCGGCAAGCCCTGCTTGAAGGAAGCCGCCATGGCCAAGCTGTTTGCCAGCGAGATGGCCGAGCGCGTGTGCAGCGCCGCCATCCAGACCCTGGGCGGCTACGGCGTGGTGAACGACTTCCCGGTGGAGCGCATCTACCGCGACGTGCGCGTGTGCCAGATCTACGAAGGCACGAGCGACGTGCAGAAGATTATCATCCAGCGCGCGCTGGCTTAGGCTGACGGGGCAGGGCGCGTGCGGGCCGCGATGGTGCGAACATCGGGCGCATGAACATCGTCCAGCCCCCCGCGCTTTCCTGGTCGGCTCTGCCCCCGGCCGCCCGATTGGAACTGCTGGGCAATAGTTTTCTGCGTGTGCGCGACGGCTGCACCGTCATGCCCATGCTGGGGGTGGCGGGCTCGGCGTGGCTGCTCGCGCTGGGCCAGTGGCCGCTGGCGGTCACGCTGTGGTGGCTGGCGTCGCTGTCGTTGGTCGGCATGGCCTGGGGCGCCTGGGCGCTGTGGCAGCGCGACCTGAAACAGCTGGCCGCCGGCAGCGCCGACCCCGCCGCGCTGCTGGCGACCTGGCTGCGCCGGGTGCAGCCCCTGGCCGCGTTGTACGGCGCGCTGCTCATGGGCCTGGCCGCCTGTGCCGGGCCCGAGACGCCGTTCGAGCTGCGCGTGGTGCTGGTCTGCGGCGGAACGCTGGTGATGGCGGCGCGTGCCGACCACCAGTCGGCGGCCCTGGTCGTGTACCTGCATTTCTTTTTTGCCAGCCTTGCGGTGGGCCTGCTGTCGCTGCCCTACGTGTTTCCACAGCACTGGCTGTACCTGTTGCCCCTGTACCTGCTGTTTGGCGTGTTCTTGCGCAATGCACGCATCAGCCACCAGTTCTTCCTCAGCCACATCGACCTGAGCGAGCGCTTTCGCGGTGCCAAGAGCGAGGCTGAGCAAGCCCTGGCGGTCAAGAACCAGTTCCTGGCCACCGCCAGCCACGACCTGCGCCAGCCCGTGCACGCCGTGGGGCTGCTGGCGGAGTCCGTGGCGCTGCGCAACCGCGACCCGTCGCTGGCCGGCACGCTGCAGGACCTGCGCCAAGGTGTTCAGTCGCTGCAGTGGATGTGCAATGCGCTGCTGGACCTGTCGCGGATCGAGGCCGGTGCTGTGCAGGCCCGCCTGCAGCCCGTGGCGCTGGCGCCGCTGCTGCAGGAGGTGGGCACCCTGCTGGGCGAATCGGCGCGCACCCGGGGCCTGGCGTTGCGCATGCGCCCGCCGCCGCCGGGAACGCACGTTCAGGCCGATCCCATGCTGCTGCGCCAGTGCGTGGTCAACCTGGTGCACAACGCGCTGCGCTACACACAGCGTGGCGGCGTGCTGCTGGCCGTGCGCCGCCGCGGTGGGGACTGGCAGGTCGAGGTGTGGGACACGGGCCCGGGCGTGGCCGCCGAGGAGCGCGAACGCATCTTCTCGCCCTTCACTCAGAGCAGCGCGCCGCGCGCGGCGGACGACGCGGGCTACGGCCTGGGCCTGGCCGTGGTGGCCCGCTGCGCCGAGCTGATGGAGGCGCCCCTGGGCCTGGCCTCGCGACTGGGGCGGGGATCGCGCTTCTGGCTGCGGCTGCGGCCGGCAGCGCCTGGCAGTAGGCCCAGTGCCACTGCCCCCACCCTGGCCGCGCCGGGCAGCCTGCAAGGCCGCTGCCTGGTGGTGGAGGACGATCCCCAGGTGGCAGCGGGCTGGTTGCAGCTGCTGCAGGACTGGGGGGTGCAGGCGCGCTGTGCAGCCGACGGCGCCGAGGCGCTGGGTCTGCTGCAAGAGGGCTTCGCGCCGCAGGCCATTCTGTGCGACGAGCGGCTGCGCTCGGGTGAAAGCGGGTTCGCACTGCTGCAGCGGCTGGAGGCGCTGTGCCCCACTGCCGCGCTGGCCATGGTCAGTGGCGAATGGGCCTCCCCCGTCCTGCGGCAGGCGGAAGACGAGGGCTATCTGGTGCTGCGCAAGCCGGTGGCGCCAGAGCTGCTTCACACCCTGCTGAGGCAGTGGCTGTCCAATGGGTCAGAAACTATAAAAATGATAGCTGCCAGCGATTGATTGGTAAGCGCTGGAGGCTGATTCAATAAAGATTCTCGGATGCCGTCCACTGCGCCAGCACCGCGTGCAGCTCGGTCGGGTCCACGGGTTTGCGCAGCACCAGATAGCCCTCTTCTTCCGCCTCCTGCAGTGCGGGCGCGTCAAACTCGCCGCTGACCATCGCGCCTCGGGCGGCGGGGCATCGTGCCAGCAGTGCCTGCAGGACCTCATAGCCACTGTCGCCGCTCGACAGCCGTTGGTCGCACAGGATGGCCTGCGGAACGAAGCCGGCATCCAGAAAATCGTGCGCTTGCGCTGGGGTGCGCGCCGTGCGCACGTCCATACCCCAGCCCCGCAGGAGGGCCGACCACCCGCGCAGCACATAGGGATCGTCGTCAAGCACCAGGCAACGCCCGCGCAGCGGGCTTGTGACGGAGGGCGGGGCCTCTGCGCCGGACTCTGGCGCACCCGGGGTGCCCAGCATCGCCGGGGGCAGCGCTTGCAGTTCTATCCAGAAACACGAGCCCTGCCCCGGCCGCGATGCCATACCTTGGCGCGCTCCCATCAGCGCCACGCACCGGGCCACCACCGCCAGGCCCAGCCCGTGCCCGTCGTGCTGCACGCGGCCGGTGCCTTGCGGGCGGTAGAAGGCCCGGTAGATCGCCTCCTGCTCTTGCGGGGCCACGCCTTCTCCCGTGTCCCACACCTCAATCCGCCAATGGCTGCCACGCCTGCGTACGGCCACCAGCACGCCGCCCGCAGGTGTATAGCGCAGGGCGTTGTGCACGAGGTTGGCCACCGCCTGGCGCAGCAGTGCCGGATCGGCCAGAACCTGCGCCTGCAGCGAGGGCGGCCGCAGGCGCAGTGCGAGGCCGCGAGCCGCCGCGTCGTGGGCGAACTGGTGGTGCAAGTCGTCGAACAGCGAGGCCAGCCGTACCGCTGCGGGCCGTTGATCCAATGTGCCGGACTCAATCCGCGACAGGTCCAGCAGCGCATTGAACAGGTGGCTGAGCGAGCGCATGCTCAGCTGCCACTGCTCCACCAGCGGAGGGATGCGCGGGTGGCCGCGGCTTTCGAGCACGATGGCCTCGGCCAGCAAAGCCATGGCGTGCACGGGTTGGCGCAAGTCATGGGCCGCGGTGCTCAGGAACCGGTTCTTTTCATCCAGCGCGGCCTGCGCAGCCGCGCTGGCTTCGCGGTAGCGCTCGGCCAGGTCGCGGCTGCGCTCTTCCAGCAGCACCTGTCGCACGAAGAAACCGTTCGCTGTCACGGCGCTTCGGTCAATCACCAGGGTCATGACCAGCGTCATCGGCAGAACAAAAGGCCAGTACGCGGGAAACGCCCAGGGCAACATCACGAGCCCACACGTCGCGCCCGCCAGCAGCATCCGGTACGCGGGCAGCGTTGCCGACATCTGCGCCGCGTTGGCCGCAAGAATGCCCGCCAGCGTGATGTACAGCAGCAGCAAGAATTCATACCCGGCGTGGCCCAGGCAAACGGCCACCGACAGCGACATGCCGATGCCGTGGACCAGGGCCAACCCGCAAACCCGCCGGTGCCAGCGAGGGAGCAGTGCTTGCGGGGGCTCCACCCCGCGCGACCGACGGTAGTGTCGGTGGGCCCACCACACACCCAGCAGCACCGGGACATAGGCGGCCCCCCACCAGAACAGCCCCGTTCCCTGACCACCTTGCCAGTTCAGAAGCAGACCGAACAGCAGCCCCATTGCAGGCATGGCGCACATGCTCAGCCGCAGACGCGCGAAAGAGGCCTCCAGCAGCAGCAGCCGGCCCGACAGACTGGGCAAGCCGGGTACGCCATCTGCCGCCGCCGGAGACGCCGTCATCATTGCGCCAACCGCCCGTCTGGGACAGGGTCCGGCGCCAGCCAGCGCGTCAGCAGCAAGTGCAGTTCAGACATGTCCACCGGTTTCTTCAGAACAAGATAGCCCTCGTCCTCCGCGAGGCGCAGCTGGGGTGCGTCAAACTCGCCGCTCACCATGGCACCCCGCGCGCTGGGGCGGCGTGCCAGCAAGGCTTTCAGCACGTCAAACCCGCTTTCGCCAGAGCGCAGCCGCTGGTCGCAGAGCACCACGTCGATGGGCGGTCCGGATTCCACATGCGCAAAGGCCTGCTGCGCATCCGACGCCAGGCATACCTCCAGCCCCCAACTGCCCAGCAGCGCGGTCCAGGCGCTGAGCACATGCGGGTCATCGTCCAGCACCAGGCAGCGGCCCTGCAGCAGATGAGACGGGGGCGGTGCAGGCGCGTCGGTTGCACCGCCGCCCTTGGCATCGACCGGGCGCGCAGCCGCCGGAAGCTGCAGCCAGAAGCAAGAGCCTGCACCGAGGCGCGACTGCAGCCCGTGCTGCGCCCCCATCAAAGCAACGCAACGCGCCACCACCGCCAAGCCCAGGCCATGCCCTTCCTTGTTGATGTGCCAGGCATGCTGCGGTCGGTAGAAGGGTTGGTATATCTGGGTGCGCTCCTGCAGCGCCACACCCATGCCGGTATCCCACACCTCGATGCGCCACTCTCCGCGCCGCCCGCGCGCGCCGATCAAGACTCCGCCCTGTCGGGTATAGCGCAGCGCGTTGTGCACGAGGTTGCTCAGCGACTGTCTCAGCAATGCAGCGTCGGCCTGCACCATGGCGCCTGCAGGCGGCCGGTGGACCCGCAGGCGCAGCCCGCGCGAGCGCGCTTCAGCTTGAAACTGGATCTCCAGCTCGCCGAACAGTCGCGCCAGCGCCAGCGGCTCGGGCCACGCGGCCAGCTGGCCGGATTCGATCTTGGACAGGTCCAGCAGCGAGTTGAACATCAGCTGCACCGACTGCAGGTTCAGCCGCAGGTCGGACAGCGGCGCTGCCAGGGCCTCGTCGCGGTTGCGCAGGGCAATCGCCTCGGTGAGCAGGCCCATCGCATGCACGGGCTGGCGCAGGTCGTGCGCAGCGGTGCTCAGAAAGCGGTTTTTTTCGGCCAGCGCGGCCTGGGCGACGTCGCGCGCCTCGCGGTACTGGGCCGACAGCTGCTGGCCCCGCTCTTCCAGCCAGGTTTGATGCACGAAGAAGCGGTGTGCGGTACGCGAGTGGCGATAGATGGTGAAGGTGTGCAGCAACGACAGCGGCAGGATGAAAAACCAGCGGTCCGGAAACAGCCACGGCTGCGCCAGAAGCGCAGCATTCCACCCCGCCATGAAGAAGCGCATGAACACGCTCAGCACCGGCGTCTGGTGCGTGGCGTTGCCCGCCACGATGGCTGCATTCGTCACCAATAGCAGCAGCGCGAAGTCGTAGCTGGCATGGCCCGCCACGATGAACACCGGCGCCGTGGTGCCTGCGCCATGCAGCAGCGCGCAGGCCTCCAGGCGCGGGCGCCAGCGCTGCATCAGCGCCTCCGGGGCCAGCTGCGCCTGCTCACGCCGAAAGGCGCGGCGCAGGGTGAACGATGCGGTCGCGAAGACCACGTAGAACCCCATCCACCACCACATCCACCGCGCGTCGTGGTGCATGCCGTAGAACAGCGTGAGCGCCAAGGCCACCAGGGGCAGCACCATGATGCTGGTGTGCAGGCGCTGGTAGGTCATCTCCAGCAGGCGTGCCTGGCCCGCCATGCTCACCGCCTGCAGCGTGCCTTCCTTGTTGGTGCCACTGCCGCCGCCGGGCTCAGGCAGCGGCGTTGCAGAGTGTGCGGCCTCCGCGTTGCTGGGATGGCTGCTGTGGTCGGGGGTGGCAGCCGCCATGGCGACGCCTGCGACGGTGGAGGTCATCGCCAGCCGGGGCCCGGTGTCAATCGGCGTCGGCTGAAGGCAGCACCAGCCGCTTGCCACGCAGCCTTGTGATCGCCTCCACCCGCGTGCGCGCGCCCAAGCGCTGCAGGATGGCGCTCATGTGCTCCTTCACCGTGCTTTCCGACAGGTTGTATTGCAACGCGATGCGCTTGTTGGGCAGCCCCTGAAGCACCAGGGCCAGGATCTCGCCCTGGCGGGTGGACAAACCCAGCTCCACGGGCGTTACCGGCAGGTCCCGGTTGCGGGCGGCTGCATGGGCCCCGGGCGTGGCCAGGAACCATGTCATGCCGCCCAGCAGCGCCTCCACCGCGCGCGCAAAGGTCTCGGGCGGCTCCTGCTTGTGCACAAAACCCTGCGCGCCAGCAGCCTGCACGCGCGCAGCAATGCCGGGGTCGTCGTCGCCGCTCACCACGACCAGGGGGGTGTGGGGGCATTGCGCGCGCAGCTGGGCGATCAGGTCCAGCGCGGCGCCGTCGGCCAGCCAGAAATCGATGAGCGCGATGTCCGGCGCCGACTGCCGGTCGGCCAGCGCCTGCCACAGCCCGGGCGCGTCCGGGACGGTCACCACGTCCAGGCCGGGCAGCCTGCTGCGTAGAAACTCGGCCACGCCGCGCGCCACCAGGGGGTGGTCGTCCAGGATCAAGGCGTAGGCAGCAGGCATGGCAGGTGGACGGGTGGCCGGGGTTGGGCGGGCAGGCAGGAAAAAGGGAGATGAAAGGCCGAAGTCGCTGGCGGAACAGGGCCGCCGGGGTGGGCAGCACCGGGCGGCGCACTACCCGCAGATTCTGACGAGTGTGCACGGCACGGCATTGCGCGCAAACCCTACGTCGGTAGGGTTTGCGCGGCGGCCCGCGCTGCACAGAATCCGCCCTTCTTTCGCCTCGGCGCGGCGGAGGGGGCGGCTGGTTGACCGGCTGCGCCTGAGCGCGCCGGCGCGTGCCCGCCATCCCGCCTGACTTCAAGGAGTGTTTTGTCCATGACCCTTTCCCAGCCCCTGCGCCACTGGCCTGCCAAGGCCCCCCTGCGTGCAGCACCCGCTGCGCTGGCCCTTGCGATGCTTGCCGCCTGCGGTGGCGGCGATGGCGACGGAACATCGCCCCCCGTGGCCGGGGCCTACACGGTGGGCGGCGCACTCAGCGGCCTGGCTGCCAGCCGCAGCGTGACGCTGCAGAACAACGCAGGCAACGACCTGCAGCTGTCCGCCAATGGCAACTTCGAGTTCGGCACCCGGCTCGACCACGGCGTGGCCTACGCCGTCACCGTCAAGACGCAACCCACGGGCCAGCGCTGCACCGTGGCGCAGGGCACCGGCACCGCCACCAGCAACGTCTCCAACGTGCAGGTGCGCTGCGAAAACCTGGCCGCCGCCACCTACACCGTGGGCGGGGCTGTGTCGGGCCTCACGGGCAGCGGCCTGGTGCTGCAGAACAACGGCCGCGACGACCTTGCGGTGTCGGCCAACGGCGGCTTCAGCTTTGCCACCGCGCAGGCGGGCGGCACGGCCTACGCCGTGACCGTGCGCACCCAGCCCGCTGGCCAGAGCTGCACGGTGGTCGGCGGCACAGGCACCGTGGCGGCCGCGCACGTGACTTCGGTGGAAGTGAGGTGTGCCAACAGTCCCGCAGCGACCGGGTTCCCGGAGGGGGACTGGAAGCAGCAGGCTTGCAATCAAGCGGGGACGGGGCAATGGGCGCGCTCGCTGTGGCGTGTGACGCGCCAGGCCGACAACCGGGTGAGCGTGCGCCAGGGGGTGGTCACTTTCACCGACCCCAACTGCACCGGCGCGGGGACGCCCCGCGAGGAGTTGATGTTCGACGTCGGACAGTTCCAGTTTGACCGGCGCGACAGCACGGCCACGTTGACTGCCTTCTGGGGGCCGTGGCTGTTGCCCTCAGGCCGGACCACACGCACGATCTGGGCGCTCAAGGGGGGTTACTTCTGCCTGCTGGGCGGAGAAGACAGCCTGGCTTTGCCAACGGCGGCCCGGGTCGAGGAGTACACGGACGTGTTCATCCCGTCCAAGGCCTGCTACACCCGTAACTGACAGAGGGGCGACGCGGGTGTGCCTCGGTGCACCCGCCGGCGCAGCGCAGGCTACCGGGCAAGCGCCCGTTTGCTGCGAAAAAAAGGCAAACCGCCAGGTGGCTCATCCCGGCGGTTTGCTTTTTTTTTCTTGGCGGGTGCGAAATCGGACCCGCCTGTGCCCGATGAATTATTTGGCCAGCTCGGCGGCGGTTTCCGCATCCAGTCGGCCCGACTGGGACAGCCCGCGATCCTTCTGGAATGCACGCAATGCGCTGGCCGTCCGGCCCCCCATGGCGCCGTCGGGCGTGCCTGCGTTGAAGCCCAGCTCATTCAGGCGCGCCTGGGCATCGCGCAGGCTGATGCTGCCGCCGGTGGCGGCAACACTGCTGCCCCCGCGCGGCGCCGACGTCTGCGAAGGCGGCGCCGCACCATCCACACCCAGCCGCCCGCCGCCGCCCAGGCCCTGGCCCTTCACCGTCTGGGCCTTGTAGTTGCGCAGCGACAGCACCATCTGGTTGAACGCATCCATGAACGCGGCGGCAATCACCTTGCCTTCGGCGGTGTTCGAGTAGCCGCCCATGCGCGCCCCGCCCGATCCGCCCAGCAGCTGGCCCATGGCGCCAAAGTCGGTCTTCGACGCGCTGCCCTCCGACGCTGCCACCTGCACGCCCGAGCGGTTGTCGATCAGCGTGAGCAGCGCGCTGGCCTCCTTGGTGTTCATGCTGCCGCCAATGGCCGCCAGCAGGCCGCCCGCGCGCCCGCCCACCAGGCCGCCGAGCGAGGCAGAGGCACCGCCCGCGTTGTTGTTCTGGAACACGATCTCGGGCGACAGGCCATAGTCCGACGCCACCATCTGGCCCTGGCCGAAGTTGCTGCCCTGGCGCATCTCGCCGCCCTGCATCAGCGCGCGCTCGCGCGTCATGGCATTCATGCCGGCGGCGCCGCGCTCCACCACCACAAAGCAGTTCGACTGCTGCACCAGCAGGCGCAACAGGTTGGCGGTGGGCGGCAGGCGGTACTGGTCGCGCAGCACGGTGTACCAGCCGGCCTGCTGGTTCTCGATCAGCGAGACGGTGCCCAGCGGGCTGTCGCAACGCTCCAGCGCACTGCTGGCGCCGGTGGACGCACCCCCCGCGGCGCTGCCCGTGGCCACGGTCTTGGCCTCGGCGCTGCCCATGCGCATGTGGGTAGTTTCGCAGCCTGCCAGCATCAGCGCGGGCGCCAGTGCGGCACCCATCGCCGCCAGGCGCCAACCCTTCGCGGCGGGGTGGCCCGGGGTTGCGGGGTGCGGCGTGCACAAGGGATCGGAAAATGAGGCAGACGCCGTGCGGCGCCCACGGGCGGGGGTCTTGGTCATAGGTCTACAAGCCGAAACTAAAAGAAGGGGGAACACAAAGAAAGAACGCGAAGCCCGAGGGCCACGCGGCGGAAAGAGGCCTAAAGAGGCCGAAACAGGTGCGATGCCGTGCTGTGCCAGGCCCTGCCAGGTGATGCAAAACAAGACCGACCACAAAGCAAAGCCCGGTAAAAAAGCCCGGTAAACACCACCAGCACCACGCACGCGCCCGGAGGGCTGATCTTTGGCCCGCAGGCGCCGTCCGACAACCCGACCGAAGGAGGGTGTGGGGCAGACCCGCCACGGTGCGTGGAGGACAATGCGGCACCGGCCGCGCGCGCCCACCCGGGGTGCCGATGCCCGCCGGGTGTTGTTTCCCCTGTCACCCATTCCCATGCACCGACGCCAGTTTCACCACGCCACCGCCGCCGCCCTGTGGGGCGCCTGGGCCCTGGCCACGCCCGCCACGGCCCAGTCGTCGCTCACGCTGGCCAGCCTGACATCGGCCGAGGCCTCACGCGGCGTGAAGGCCGCACTCACCCAGGGGGCGCAGGCGGCCGTGCAGCTGCTGGGCCGCACCGATGGCTTTCTGGGCAATCCGCGCGTGCGCATCGGCCTGCCGGGCTACCTCGAAGACGCGGGCAAGGTGCTCCGGTCCATGGGCCAGGGGCGGCGGGTGGACGAGCTCGTCACCGCCATGAACCGCGCCGCCGAGGCCGCCGTGCCGCTGGGCAAGGACCTGCTGGTGCAGGCCGTGCAGACTATGACGGTGACCGACGCCAAGAACATCCTCACGGGCGGCAGCACCTCCGTCACCGCCTTCTTTGCCGAAAAGACCCGCGCCGCGCTGGCCGAGCGCTTTCTGCCCGTGGTGCAGCAGGCCACCGACCAGGTGGGCCTGGCCGCCCGCTACAACGCCGTGGCGGGCAAGGCCGCCAGCTTCGGGCTGCTCAGGCCTGAAGAATCGAACGTGGCGCAGTACGTCACCGGCAAGACGCTGGACGGCCTGTACACCATCATCGGCGAGGAAGAGCGGCGCATCCGCCAGAACCCGGCCGGTGCCGGCAGCGACATCCTGCGCCGCGTGTTCGGGGTGCTGCGCTGATGGCAAAAAGCCAGCCCCCCACGTCGGCCGCACCCTGCCCCTGCGGGCGCCTGCAGGGCCAGGGCGCCAAGGCCCGCCCCGTGCCGTATGCAGCCTGCTGCGGCCGCTACCTGGACCACTGGGACACCCAGCCCGCGCCCGACGCCGAGCACCTCATGCGCTCGCGCTACACCGCCTTTGTGCGCGAGCGCGCCGACTACCTGCTGGCCACCTGGCACGCCAGCCGCCGCCCCGCACAGCTCGGCTTCGAGCCCGGCGCCCAATGGCTGGGCCTGCAGGTGCGCGGCCACCGGGTGCAGGACGCCGACCACGCCGAAGTGGAATTCGTCGCCCGCCACCGCGTGGGCGGCCGCGCGGTGCGCCTGCACGAGACCAGCCGCTTCGTGCGCGAAGGGGGGCGGTGGTTCTATGTGGACGGGGACCTGGATGGAGGCAGTCCGGGGGATGGGTCCGGCACGCACACCATCCCAGAATTTGAATAAAAACAGCCTTTAGCGCTTTATGTATAAGGCTTTTAAGCTATGAAATTTGAAGCAATTCTGTTCGACTGCGACGGCGTGCTGGTCGACAGCGAGCCCATCACCAACGGCGTGCTGCGCACCATGCTCAACGAAGCCGGCTGGGCCATCACGCACGAAGAGTGCATGGACTACTTCATCGGCCGCACCGTGCGCAGCGCCACCGCGCGCATCGAGGCCGAAACCGGCCGCCCGCTGACCGACGAGTGGATGGCCGCGTTCTACGAGCGGCGCAACATCGCGCTGACCGAGCGCCTGCTGGCCATCGACCACATCCACCCCGCCATCGAGCGCGTGCACGCCCACCATGGCGGGCGCATCGCCTGCGCCTCGGGGGCCGACCGCTTCAAGGTCGAGATGCAGCTGGCCAAGGTCGGCCTGATGCCGTATTTCGACGGCCGCATCTTCAGCGGCCACGAGGTGCCGCGCACCAAGCCCGCGCCCGACGTCTACCTGGCCGCCGCCGCCGCACTGCAGGTGCCGCCTGAGCGCTGCGCGGTGGTGGAAGACTCCGCCATCGGCGTGGCCGCCGGCGTGGCGGCGGGCGCCACCGTGTTCGCCTATGCGCCCCCGGGCGCCGCAGAGGCGCCGCTGCGCGCCGCCGGGGCCCGCCACGTGTTTGCCAGCATGGCCGAGCTGCCGGTGCTGCTGGGCTGCTGACAGGGACCGTCAGGGCCGCGTATCCGGCGCCGGGGTTGTGGGCACGCCCTGCTCCTCGGCCGCCCGCAGCTGCGCGGCCATCGCGCGCTGGTAGCCGGGCCGCGCCTGCAGCCGCTGCCAATAGGCTTGCGTGGCCGGCCCAAACTGTGCATCCAGCCCCAGGTGCTGCGCCAGCAGCAGCGCATACCCCACCGCCACATCCGCCGCCGTGAACCGGCCCGCGCACAGGTGCTCGCCGCCGCTGCGGATCAACGCCGTCTCCACCGCCCGCAGCCGGGCCAGAAACCAGCGGCTGTAGTCCTCCACCACCTGCGGCTGCTGGCGCTCTGCGGTCTCAAACCGGCCATAGCGCAGCACCAGCGTTTGTGGAAACGTCAGCGTGGCGTCGCTCATGTGCAGCCAGTTCAGGTAGGCGCCGTAGGCCGGATGCGTGGGCGCCACGTCCAGCCCAGCGTCGGGGTGTGTGGCCGCGAGGTACTGGCACATGGCGGCGGATTCGGTCATGCGCACCTCGTTCGGTGCCGCGCCCTGCACCAGCAGCGGCACCGTGCCCAGCGGGTTCTCGTCCAGAAACCACCGCGCCTTGGCGCGGGGTGGGAAAGGAAGCATGTGGAGCTGGTAGGGGAGTTGCAGCTCTTCGAGCATCCACAGGGGGCGGAAGGAGCGGGCGCTGACGCAGTGGTGGAGGTGGAGCATGGCAAGCAGGTCGAAGTCAAGGGCCAGTGTAGTGACGCTGCAATGCTGTGGCGTGACGCCACCTGTCACGGTGGGTGCAAATCATGCCGTGTGGGTCTGGCGGCGAAATTCGGCAGGCGAGTGCCCCGTCCACCCCCGGAACGCCCGGATAAAACTCTTCTCGTTCTCAAACCCCGCCGCCTCCGCCACCTGCTTGATCGGCCGCTGCGTGCGGTGCAGCAGCTCCACCGCGCGGGTGCGACGCACCTCGTCCTTCAACCCCTGCAGCGTGGCGCCTTCTTCCTTCAGCTGCCGGTGCAGCGTACGCGGCGACACATGCAGCAGCGCGGCCAGTGATTCGGCGCTGTGCTGGGGCAGGGCATGGGCGGGCTGGCCGGGCAGGGGGGCGGCCAGCAGCTGGCGCACGCGCTGCACCAGCAGGCGGTCGCGGCGGTAGTGCAGCACCGTGAGGGGCAGGGCGTGTTGCAGCATCTGGCGCAGGGCCTGTTCGTCGCGGCGCAGGGGCAGGTGCAGGTAGCGGGCGTCGAAGTGGATGGCCGTGCGCGGCGCGCTAAAGCTGGCGGGGCTGCGGAACAGCACGGCGTAGGCGTCGGCGTGTGGCGGCGCGTCAAACGCAAACTCGGCGGAGATGAGGGGGATGCGCGAGTCCACCATCCAGCAGGCCAGGCCGTGGGCATTGCGCAGCACCGACACCAGGCAGAACTCGCGCAGCGCGCCCAGGTCGCGCGCTTCGGTAATGCGCAGGGTGGCGGTGTCGCCCTCGGTGCTCAGCTGCAGTGCAATGTCGTCCGTCAGCAGCCCGTGGTGGCGGCACCAGCGGGCCAGGGCCACCTGCAGCGTGGGCGAGCTGATGCTGGCACGCGCCAGCATGCCGTAGCTGCCCCAGGGCAGGCGGCGGCTGAACCAGCCCAGGGCTTCGTCGTCCAGCTCCTGCATGGCGGCGTCGGAGATCTGCTCCATCTGCCACGCGGTGATGCGGGCACTGTTATCGTGCAGCAGTTGCGGCGCAATCTGTGCCTGGGCCAGGGCGCGCTCGGGGCTCAGGCCGCGCTGCGTGTAGGCCCATGCAATCGCGCGCACGAAGGCGATGGGCGTGGCGGCAGGGGCAGATGCGGCGGCAGCAAGCAGGCGGGGGGCGGCTGGGGCGGGCGGTTTCACGCCGCAGAGTGTGCCAGTGGTGGCACGATTTGCAACCATTGTGTCCACCCTCCGGGTGCGCAGGCTTCTATGCTTACGGATCGCCGCCCGCAGAGCCCATGGTTTGCAGGGCCGGATGACAGAGCCGAGGAGACAACACCCGTGACGAGCAGCACCGCCGCAACGAAGCACAACTCCGCACCGCTGGTGGACAGCCACGCCCGTGGCGCCAGCGACGTTCCCCTGATCGAGCAGACCATCGGCGCGTTTTTTGCCGACATGGTGGCCCGCCAGCCCGACCGCGAGGCGCTGGTCAGCAAGCACCAGGACCGCCGCTACACCTATGCCCAGCTGCAGGCCGAGGCGCACCGCCTGGCCAGCGCGCTGCTGGGCATGGGGCTCACCCCCGGCGACCGCGTGGGCATCTGGTCGCACAACAACGCCGAATGGGTGCTGATGCAGCTGGCCACCGCGCAAGTGGGCCTGGTGCTGGTCAACATCAACCCGGCCTACCGCACGGCCGAGGTGGAATACGCGCTGAACAAGGTGGGCTGCCAGCTGCTGGTGAGCATGGCCCGCTTCAAGACCAGCGACTACCTGGGCATGCTGCGCGAGCTGGCACCCGAGTGGCAGGGCCAGCCGCCGGGCCAGTTGCACGCGGCCAGGCTGCCGCAGCTGAAGACCGTGGTGTGGATCGACGGCGAAGCCGGGCAGGGCGCCGACGAGCCCGGTCTGCTGCGCTTTACCGACCTGCTGGCGCGCGGCAATGCGGCCGACCCGCGTCTGGCGCAGGTGGCAGCGACGCTGAAGGCCACCGACCCCATCAACATCCAGTTCACCAGCGGCACCACGGGCTTCCCCAAGGGCGCCACGCTCACGCACCGCAACATCCT
Source organism: Paracidovorax sp. MALMAid1276 (assembly GCF_049198005.1). NCBI lineage: Bacteria > Pseudomonadati > Pseudomonadota > Betaproteobacteria > Burkholderiales > Comamonadaceae > Paracidovorax > Paracidovorax sp. MALMAid1276. Next base: position 15,251 of record NZ_JBMIRS010000148.1, read on the forward strand.
GAACAACGGCTTCTTCATCGGCGAATGCATGAAGCTCACGCCCGAGGATCGCCTGTGCATCCCCGTGCCGCTGTACCACTGCTTTGGCATGGTGCTGGGCAACCTGGCCTGCTTCACGCATGGCGCCACCATCGTCTACCCCAACGACGGGTTTGACCCGCTCACGGTGCTGCAAACGGTGCAGGATGAGCGCTGCACCGGCCTGCACGGCGTGCCCACGATGTTCATCGCCGAGCTGGACCACCCTCGGTTTGCCGAGTTCAACCTGAGCACCCTGCGCACCGGCATCATGGCCGGATCGCCATGCCCCACCGAGGTGATGAAGCGCGTGGTGGAGCAGATGAACCTGCGCGAGATCACCATCGCCTACGGCATGACCGAGACCAGCCCCGTGAGCTGCCAAAGCAGCACCGACACGCCACTGGACAAGCGCGTATCGACCGTGGGCCAGGTGCAGCCGCACCTGGAGATCAAGATCGTGGACCCGGACACGGGTGCCGTGGTGCCCATCGGCCAGCGCGGCGAGTTCTGCACCAGGGGCTATTCCGTCATGCACGGCTACTGGGGCGACGAGGCCAAGACCCGTGAAGCCATCGATGCAGACGGCTGGATGCACACCGGCGATCTGGCCACCATGGATGCCGAGGGCTATGTGAACATCGTCGGCCGTATCAAGGACATGGTGATTCGCGGCGGCGAGAACATCTACCCGCGCGAGATCGAAGAGTTCCTATACCGCCACCCGCAGGTGCAGGATGTGCAGGTGGTGGGCGTCCCCGACCAGAAGTACGGCGAGGAACTCTGCGCCTGGATCGTCGCCAAACCCGGTTCATCGCCCACCGAAGACGACATCCGCGCGTTCTGCAAGGGCCAGATTGCGCACTACAAGGTGCCGCGCTATATCCGCTTTGTCACCAGCTTTCCGATGACGGTGACGGGCAAGATCCAGAAGTTCAAGATCCGCGACGAGATGAAGGATCTGCTCGGCCTGGAAGAACAAAAGACTGCTTGAAGAGCACACACATGACCATTCTCGACACCCAACTCAACCCCCGCTCGGCGGACTTCCAAGCCAATGCCAGCGCCATGCGTGCCGTGGTGGAAGACCTGCGCGCCCAGCAAGACAAGATTGCCCAGGGCGGCGGCGAGGCCGCCCGCGCCAAACACACCGCGCGCGGCAAGCTGCTGCCGCGCGATCGCGTGGCCAATTTGCTGGACCCGGGCACCCCCTTCCTGGAGCTGGCCCCGCTGGCGGCGCTCAACATGTACAACAACGACGCACCGGGCGCGGGCCTCATCGCCGGCATCGGCCGCGTGAGCGGGGTGGACTGCATGATCGTGTGCAACGACGCCACGGTGAAGGGCGGCACCTATTACCCCATGACGGTGAAAAAGCACCTGCGCGCGCAGGAGGTGGCCGCGCAGAACCGCCTGCCCTGCATCTACCTGGTCGACTCGGGCGGCGCCAACCTGCCCAACCAGGACGACGTGTTCCCCGACCGTGACCACTTCGGCCGCATCTTCTTCAACCAGGCCAACATGAGTGCCCAGGGCATCGCGCAGATCGCGGTGGTCATGGGCAGCTGCACGGCCGGCGGCGCCTATGTGCCGGCCATGAGCGACGAGTCCATCATCGTCAAGAACCAGGGCACCATCTTTCTGGGCGGCCCGCCCCTGGTGAAGGCCGCCACGGGCGAGGTGGTAAGCGCCGAAGACCTGGGCGGCGGCGATGTGCACACGCGCCTGTCGGGTGTGGCCGACCACCTAGCGCAGAACGACCTGCATGCGCTGCAGCTGGCGCGCACGGCGGTGCGCAATTTGAATAAAAAAAAGGCGGAAGCAGCTGCTGATCAAGCGCCGGTAGCTCCTAAATTTGCAGCAGAGGAGCTGTATGGCGTGATCCCTGTGGACACCCGCAAGCCCTTCGACGTGCGCGAGATCATTGCGCGCGTGGTGGACGGCAGCGAGTTCGACGAGTTCAAGGCCCGTTTCGGCAGCACCCTGGTGTGCGGTTTTGCGCGCATCGAGGGCATGCAGGTGGGCATCATCGCTAACAACGGCATTTTGTTCAGCGAGAGCGCGCAGAAGGGCGCGCATTTCATCGAGCTGTGCTGCCAGCGCAAGATCCCGCTGGTGTTTTTGCAGAACATCACCGGCTTCATGGTGGGCCGCAAGTACGAAAACGAAGGCATCGCCCGCCACGGCGCCAAGCTGGTCACCGCCGTGGCCACGGCGAGCGTGCCCAAGTTCACCATCATCATCGGCGGCAGCTTTGGTGCGGGCAACTACGGCATGTGCGGCCGCGCATACAGCCCCCGCTTCCTCTGGATGTGGCCCAACGCGCGCATCAGCGTGATGGGCGGCGAGCAGGCCGCGAGCGTGCTCGCCACCGTCAAACGCGACGGCATCGAGGCCAAGGGCGGCCAGTGGAGCATGGAGGAAGAAGAAGCCTTCAAGGCCCCCATCCGCCGCCAGTACGAAGAGCAGGGCCACCCCTACTACGCCTCCGCCCGCCTGTGGGACGACGGTGTGATCGACCCGGCCGACACGCGCCGCGTGCTGGCGCTGGGCCTGTCGGCCACGCGCAATGCGCCGATCGAAGACACCAAGTTCGGCATCTTCCGCATGTGAGGCGGCCGATGGATGCCGTGGCCCACTTCACCCAGCTTGCACGCTACAACGTGTGGGCCACGGCGCGCCTGCTGGGCGCTGTGCGTGCCGTGGGCGAGGCGGACTACCGGCGTGATGTGGGCCTGTTTTTCAAGAGCATCCATGGCACGCTCAACCACCTGCTGGTGGGCGAGCATCTGCTGTGGTTCGAGCGCTTTGCCGAAGGGCGGTCGCCCACGGTGGCGCTGGACACGGAGGTGGAGCACGACCGCGCGCAGCTGGACGCCCGGCTGCGTGACGGCGCCGCCCGCTGGGAGCCGCTCGTTGTCTCGTTCCAGCACGACCGCTGGAACAGCACGCTCGACTACACCACCATGCGCGGCACGGCCGCATCGCTGCCGTTTGCCGCCACGCTGGCCCATGTGTTCAACCACGGCACGCACCACCGGGGCCAGATCACGGCGGCCTTGACCGCCCTGGGCCAGCCTTGCCCGGTGCTGGACCTTGTCTACTTTCTGCAAAACCCTTCCCAGCCATGAGCAGCCAGAACCTGACCATCACCCAAACCGGCGCCGTGGCGCGCATCACGCTCACCCAGCCCGAGGTGCGCAACGCCTTCAGCGACGAAGTCATCGCCGAGATCACTGCGGCCTTCACCGATGTGGGCAACCGCGCCGATGTGCGCGCCGTGGTGTTGGCGGCCGAGGGCCCGGCCTTCTGCGCCGGTGCCAACCTCAACTGGATGCGCCGCATGGCCGACTACACGCGGGATGAAAACCTGGCGGATGCGACCAAGCTGGCCGAGATGCTGCGCGTGATCTACGAGTGCCCCAAACCCACGGTGGCACGCGTGCAGGGCGACGTGTACGCAGGCGGCATGGGTCTGGTGGCCGCGTGTGACATGGCCGTGGCGGTGGACACGGCGGGCTTTTGCCTCAGCGAGGTGAAGCTGGGGCTCATCCCCGCCACCATCAGCCCCTATGTGATCCGCGCCATGGGCGCACGGGCCGCGCACCGCTACTTTCTGACGGCCGAGCGCTTTGGCGCGGCCGAGGCGCTGCGCATCGGCTTTGTGCACAGCGTGGTGGCGGCCGACCTGCTCGACGCCAAGGTCGATGAACTGCTCAAGGCCCTGACCAGCGCCAGCCCCAACGCCGTGCGCGCCTGCAAGAAGCTGGTGCTGGATGTGGCTGAGCGTGAAATCAATGCCAGCCTGGTTGCCGCCACCGTGGAAGGCATTGCCGACATCCGCGCCAGCGATGAGGGGAAGGAAGGCGTTCAGTCCTTCCTGAACAAACGCAAACCGAGCTGGTTATGAGTCACTCCCCTGAGGCGCTGCGCGCCTTCCCCCCGCTCTCGCTGCGCTGCGCGCATCGGGCAGGGGGACGACGCCCTCGCTGCGGGGCGGCCCTTGCTCGGCGTCCCTGGCCTGATGCGCGCCAGTGGTTGCGGTCAGCTGTCTCTCGCTGTGCCGGGGGGAACTGCTGAAATGGACACCCTCTGGTTCAACATCGTGCAGTGGCTCCACACGCTGGGGCTGCATGTGGATGGCGACACGGCGCGCGCCGTGGGCGATGCGGCGGCCAACGCCACCGCGCAGCTCGACATGCCCAGCCTGCTGGCGCTGGCGGCTGCGCTGGGCTGGGCCAGCGGGTTCCGGCTGTATGCCGTGGTGTTCCTGGTGGGGATGATGGGTGTGCTGGGCTGGATGCCGCTGCCGCCCGGCCTGGCCATGCTGCAGCACCCGCTGGTGCTGATGGTCAGTGGCTTCATGTTGCTGGTGGAGTTCTTTGCCGACAAGGTGCCCTGGGTGGACAGCGCCTGGGACACCGTGCACGCCTTCATTCGCGTGCCTGCGGGCGCCGCCCTGGCCTACGGCGTGTTTGGTGCTGACAACGCCACGATGGCCGTGGTGGCGGGGCTGCTGGGTGGGTCTCTGTCGGCCACGGCGCTGGCCACCAAGATGACCACGCGGGCGGCAGTCAACACCTCGCCCGAGCCGTTTTCCAACTGGGGCCTGTCGCTTTTTGAAGATGGTCTGGTGGTGGCGGTGGTGTGGCTGGCCACGCAGTACCCGGTGGCGTTTGGTGTGGCGCTGGTGGTGATGGTGGCCGTGTCGGTGCTGCTGCTGGTGGTGCTGTTCAAGTTTCTGCGCGCCGTGGTGCGGCGCTTGTCTTCTTTCTTTTCTGGTTCTGCCAAGGTGGCTTAGATGTTTACGAAAATTTTGATTGCCAATCGCGGTGAGATCGCTTGCCGAGTGGCCGCTACGGCCAAGCGTCTGGGTGTGAAGACCGTCGCCGTGTATTCCGACGCCGACGCCAATGCCAAGCACGTGGCGGTCTGCGACGAGGCCGTGCACATCGGCGGCAGCGCGCCCAAGGACAGCTACCTGCGCTGGGAGCGCATCATCGAGGCCGCCAAGGCCACGGGCGCGCAGGCTATCCATCCCGGCTACGGTTTCTTGAGCGAGAACGAGGACTTCGCGCAGGCCTGCGCGGCGGCGGGCCTGGTGTTCATTGGCCCCCCTGCCTCGGCCATCAAGGACATGGGCCTGAAGGCCGAGTCCAAGCAGCTCATGGAAAAGGCCGGTGTGCCCCTGGTGCCCGGCTACCACGGCGCCGACCAGGACCCGGCCCTGCTGCAGCGCGAGGCCGACCGCATCGGCTACCCCGTGCTCATCAAGGCCAGCGCGGGCGGCGGTGGCAAGGGCATGCGTGCGGTGGACAAGAGCGAAGACTTCGCCGCCGCGCTCGAATCGTGCAAGCGCGAGGCCATCAACAGCTTTGGCGACGACGCGGTGTTGGTGGAAAAGTATGTGCAGCGCCCCCGCCACATCGAGATCCAGGTGTTTGGCGACACGCATGGCGACGTGGTGTACCTGTTCGAGCGCGACTGCTCGGTGCAGCGCCGCCACCAGAAGGTGCTGGAAGAAGCCCCCGCCCCCGGCATGACGCCCGCACTGCGCCAGCAGATGGGCGAGGCCGCCGTGGCCGCCGCCAAGGCCGTGAACTACGTGGGCGCGGGCACGGTGGAGTTCATCGTCGAGCAGCCGGGCGGCTACGAGCGGCCCGACCAGATGAAGTTCTATTTCATGGAGATGAACACCCGCCTGCAGGTGGAGCATCCGGTCACCGAGGCCATCACCGGCCTGGACCTGGTGGAGTGGCAGCTGCGTGTGGCCTCGGGCGAACCGCTGCCCGTCAAGCAGGCCGATCTGCGCATCACCGGCCACGCCATCGAAGCCCGCATCTGTGCCGAGAACCCCGACAACAACTTCCTGCCTGCCACGGGCGCGCTCAACGTGTATGCGCTGCCCGAGTGCGTGACGTTTGAAAGGGGCGCCGTGCGCGTGGACTCTGGCGTGCGCCAGGGCGATGCAATCAGCCCCTTCTACGACTCCATGGTGGCCAAGCTCATCGTGCATGGCGACACGCGCGAGCAGGCACTGGCGCGGCTCGATGATGCGCTGGCGCAGACGCACATCGTGGGTCTGGCGACCAACGTGCAGTTCTTGCGCCGCGTCGCGAAGACGGATGCGTTTGCGCAAGCCCAGCTCGACACCGCGCTCATCCAGCGTGAGCAGGCCGTGCTGTTCCATCAGGAGCCCGTCGGCCTGCCTCTGGCTGCGGCCGCTGCGGTGGCGCAAACGCTGCTGAAGGAGCGCGCCAGCGAGGGCGTGGACCCATTCAGCCGCCGCGATGGCTTCCACACCCATGGTGTGGTGCAGCGCCGCTTTGAGTTCGAGTTTGGTGGCGAGCATGCCAAGGCGCTCCTCACGTATGAGCGCGGCGGCAGCCTGCATCTGGCCGTGGGCGAGGGCGAAGCCGCCGTGGCCGGTCCGCTGGTGTTTGCCGCGCAGGCCGATGGCATCGAGCTGCAGTTTGCGGGCCAGCGCACCCGCGCCGCCGTGTACGCACAGGGCGAGGTAGATCATGTGTTTACCCCGCTGGGAGCCACGCAGATCACCGCCATCGACCTGCTGGCCCATGCTGGCGAGGTGGCGGCCGAAGGCGGGCGCCTCACGGCCCCTATGCCTGGCAAGGTGGTGTCGTTTGCGGTGAAGGCGGGCGACACGGTGGCCAAGGGCCAGCCCCTGGCGGTGATGGAAGCCATGAAGATGGAACACACCATTGCCGCACCTGCGGATGGTGTGGTGCAGGAATTGCTCTACGCGCCGGGCGACCAGGTGACGGAGGGGGCCGAACTGCTCAAGCTGGTGGCGGCGGAAAAGGCTTGAGGCCATACCCTGGGCAGCGCGGCCACGCCTGGCTCCGTCCGTTCGGGCTGAGCTTGTCGAAGCCAGGGCGCTGCGTGAATAGCCTTTCGACAGGCTCAGGGCGAACCCGGAAAGTCTGGGAGCATCG
>NZ_JBMIRS010000149.1:0-783 GCF_049198005.1 Paracidovorax sp. MALMAid1276
GCCGATTTCTCGGTTTCAGTGGACTAGGGATGTCCTGCGTCCCTCCCCGCGTCACTCCCTGCGGCGAACCACCATGCCTTTGACATGTCTTTACCAGGGAGATGGCGGACGGTGCCATCATGTCTGCTTCGCAACTTCACAGGAAGGAACCTCTCCCATGCAAGTCCAAGTCAACACCGACGACCACATCCACGGCGGCGACGCGCTCGCGCAATGGATCTCGGAAGAGTGCAAAAGCCGCCTCTCGCGCTTTCAGGACCAGGTCACGCGGCTGGAGGTGTTCCTGAGCGACCTGGACGCCGGCAAGTCCGGGGCCAACGACAAGCGCTGCCGCATCGAAGCGCGCGTCACCGGCCGCCAGCCCGTGACGGTGACGGACGAAGCCGACAAGATGGCGAACGCCTTCATCGGCGCCGCCGAAAAGCTGGCCCGTGCGCTGGACACCGACCTGGGCCGCGTGAAGGACCGCAACGGCCGCGACACCATCCGCTCCGCAGCTGCGGAGTGACACGCGAAAACCGTTCAGGCCGCGATTGAATTTCAAGCAAAAACAGCCGTCAGCGCTTGATGGATAAGCGCTGACAGCTATCAATTTAGGAGTTTCTGGCTCAGGCGCAGCGGTGCGGCATGGGGCAGCACTTGCGTTGCGGGCCCACGCCACGCTGCTGCGGTGCCCGGGCCATACCGCCCCAACAGGCGGTTTGCCTGCAACCAAAGGATGTCCTGCATAACTCCCTGCGGTTCGTGATAGCGCGTCTCGGGCGGTCCGCTGCGTTGCTTTTC
>NZ_JBMIRS010000201.1:0-111692 GCF_049198005.1 Paracidovorax sp. MALMAid1276
AGCCGATTTCTCGGATTCAGTGGACTAGCTGTAGCCCCCCATCGGCCCGCCGGGCGCGTTGTTATTGCCAGGGCTGGCGGGCGGAGCGCGTCGCACGCGGGGCACCACGCTGAGCTGCACGGTGTCCAGCACGGGGCTGGGCACCACAGTCAGGCTCTTGCGGGGCAGATCCACCAGTTGTTCGGCATGCCACACGCGCACCTGGGCGGTGCCGTCGGGCACGGCCGTGAAGCGCGCGATGCCGTCGGTGTCGGTCTTGATGGTCCAGGGCGAGTCGGTAACGAAGACATGGCCGCGCATGGAGCCATGCAGGTGACACGACAGCAGCACCACGCCGGCGGAATCGAGCTTGACTTCGGAAGAACTGGCGGGCTTGCCGTCGGCCTTGCCGGCCAGGCGCAATTCAAAGCCGGCGGTGGCGGACGCTGCTGCCAGGCCTGCGGCTGCGCCACGCACGTGGTGGTCCCAGCGGTCCTGGTTGGTGAAGCGCACGGTGGTGCCGGGCTGCACCACCGTCACCGCGGGCAGGAAGCGCATCTTCTCCTGCTCGATCGTGGGGCTGGCCTGCAGCAGGCTGGGGGCCGTGCCCGCCGTGCTGCCGGGATAGACCACGACCACGGCGTCGGCCACGGGCTTGCCGTCTCGGTCGAGCACCTGGATTTGCACATTTCCGGCGCTAGCGCTTGTCCATAAAGCGCTGGCAGCTATCAAAAAGATAGTTTTCTTCATAAGGCCCTTGTTGTCATCGCTGGGTGATCACGTCACGGTGCATGGGCGCCAGCAGCGCCAGAAGGCGGTTTTGCTGCGCGAACGGTATGCCCTGGGCATCCATGGCGCTTTGCAGCACCTCCACCAGGGCATTGAAATGGCCCTTGTTGATGTCCATGTCGGCATGGGCCGATTTCATGTCAGCGCCCTCATATTTGCAAGGGCCACCGGCCAGCTGGCAAAACTGGTCGGCCAGGCTTTCCTTCAGGGCGGCGGGCTTGATCTGCTTGAAATGGCTGCCGATGCGGGGGTCATTGACCAGCCGGTTCACAAAATCGTCCGCCAGGCGGGTGATGCCGGCCTTTTCGCCCAGGGCCTGGTACAGGCCCGCCGGAGCCATCGTGGTGCCAGGGCCCGGCTGGGCCCATGCGGTCGGGGCCAGCAGGCCGCACAAGGCAACGGAGAGCGATGCGAGCGCGGCGAGGGATGCGGTGCGCGGGGTCATGGTGGTCTCCTCAGAAAGCGACTTGGGCAGACAGGTAATACCCGGTCTGGCGGCGGTTGTTGGTGATGCCGGGCACGATGCGGCCCAGGTCGACATAGGCCAGCGTCAGTGACAGGTGCTTGCTGGGCGCCCAGGCAATGAAGATGTCCTTCCAGTCGTCTTCGCGCAGCGCGGCCCCGAGCCCTGCGGCCGCGCCCAAAGCCTGCAGATTGTTCGGTTTGAACCGGTATTCGGCGCCCACCGCGAGGTTCTTGCTGAGCAGGTAGGCCACCGAGAACTCGGGCTGCAGGCTGCGGCTGTTTTTGCCCGGCACCGCCGATCCAAACCCGAGCAGGCCGTTCTGGTTGGCGTTGGTGTAGCGCAGCGTGCCGTTGACGAGCAGGCTCTGCGCCAGAAAGAGCTTGGTGGCGCTCACGTACACATCGGTGCCGCTGGTGCGGGTGCCCAGAAAGTCCAGCACCGACCCCAGCGAGCCCGGCCGCGTACGCTTGTGCTCCAGCCCCACGGCGATCTGCGGCATAAATCGGTCGGCGTCCAGCACCGCATCGCCCGCCACCCGCACCTTGACGCCCACGATGTCCATCTGGATGTGCTGCCCCGGTACCACGCCAAACGGCGCGATGCCGTTGAGCGCCACTGCGGGCGACGCATCGAAGTCCTGTCGGGCCAGGGACAGCTCGACCCGCTCGTGCAGGCCCACGGCCACGCCATAGCCGTTCAGGCTGTAGTCCTGGGTGGCTGCGCGCGTTGCATGGCCGCTGAACCCCACCTCCCCTGCCGTGGCATTGGTGCCGACTACGGCCCAGGGCGTGAGGCCCCCGCCCGCCGAGCCCGCAATGGTGCTGACGCCGCCCGTGAGCAGCAGTTTCCCGGTGTCGGCGTGCGCAAGGCCGGCGGCCCCCGCCAGCGCAGCCAACAAGGTGCATTGAAGCCTGTATTCCATGGTGATCTCCAGGTGCAGTGGGTGAGGATGACCCCTGTGCATACGCGGCGCGCCCGCCGGTGGATTCAGCGGCGGCGCAAAGCCCGCGCTACAGGGTGCGCTGGATGAGCGTGCCCTTGAAAAGCACCGGCCCCGTGGGCCCGGTGGCGCTGGGCACGCCGCCCTTGGGCTCCAGGCTGATGGCCAGCGTGGGAACCTGCCGCACGTCGGACTCGGCCGCCACGAGGGTGGAGCGCGCGTCCTGCCCCAGCACGCCCAGCGAGCGCGGGCCACCGCCCGGCGGCAGCGCCCACAGCTGCAAGGATTTGTCGGTCCCCTCCTGAAAGCCGCCCACCCGCTGCAGCACCAGCTGGTTGTGCTTGGGGTCGAAGGTGACGAGCATGGAAGCAGCGGCGTTCGCGTCCGACAGCACCGCCACGTACTGGATCTGCGGCGTGGCCTGCAGCTGCTGCTGCAAGGCTGCAATCTGCCTGCCTGCGCTTTCGCGCAGCGCGCCATGGGTCTGCAGCCCCACGGCCACGGCCGCCAGCGTGGCCAGCGCCCCGGCCGCCGCAGCGCCGCGCCACCACCCCAGGCTGTGCCACCAGCCCACGGCGCGCGCGGGCGCCGCGCCCTGTGCACGGGCGGCCCGTGCACGGTGCTGCTGGTCGGCCTCCACAAGGTTGTGAATGCGGGTCCAGACCTGCGGCGATGGCTCGGCCGCCGCCTGCAGCTCGGTCAGGCCGGACCAGCGGGCCTGCCAGACCAGCGCCGCGGCGCGCACGGGCGCCTGCTCGCGGGCCAGGGCCTCGAAGCGGCGGCGTGCGCGCCCCCGCAGCGTGCCCAGCGCGTAGCCGGCCGCAAGGCGGTCCAGCAGCTCGGGGTGTCGGGAAAGGTTCATGCCGGCCTCCACCCTCAGGCGTAGTGCGCCATGCAGGCGCGCAGTTGTTGCAGTCCGCGGCGGATCCATGTCTTCACGGTGCCCAGCGGCAACTGGAGCTGATCGGCCAGCTCGCCATGGCTCAGGTCCCGCAGATACGCCAGGCTCACGACCTCGCGCTGCTTGTTGTCCAGCCGCGTGAGGCACTGGTGCAGCGCAAAGGCCTGCTCGCTGGCGGCGGAGGCATCGACCGGGTTCACTGCGTCGCCCTCCAGCGTCTCGGCCAGCGCGTCGTCCAGTTCGTTCATCAGGTCGGCGCGGTCGCTGCGGCGCTTGCGCAAGGCATCCAGCGCGCGGCTGCGGACGATGAGGCCCATCCACGCCAGGGGCGGGCTGAGCGAGGCACGGTAGCTGCCGGCAGACCGCCAGATGGTGAGAAACGATTCCTGCAGCACGTCCTCGGCGGTGTCGCGGTGCAACACCACGCGCAGCGCGAGGCCATAAAGCCGGGACGAGGTGCGTTCATAGAGGTTCTTCAACGCGTCGGCGTCCTCGGCGGCAATGCGGTCGAGGAGGTTCATCAGTTCGCTGTCAGGGGTGCTCATGCGCCCATTCTCTGAGAGGGTGGGGTGTCACGGGGTCCGGGTTTTCATGCTTCCCAGGGGTTGCGCGGCAGAGACATTCCTGCGCAGCGCGCGCCGTGCCGGGCCCCGGCCTTCGGACGCGCAACATCGAATTCTGCTGCCGCTCACACCGCTGTACGCAGCAGCCGGCCCTCTGGATGCAGGCGCACCAATATCCCCCGGCGCGCACCGGGGCTTTGCGGCACCGGTGAATCCGGCCGGGCCGCTGCCCCCGTATTGCCATCGTCGCCACCCTGGCGGCCCGAACGGGTGACCGACCGCAACAGCCACCCGTTCCGTCCATTCACCACAACCCGCAGAGGACCCCACCATGACATCCATCATCACGCCCTCCACCACCGTGGCACCAGCCACCCGCCGCTCGTTCATCGCCCGCTCGGGCTCGCTGTCGGCCGTGGCCGTGGCGATGCTCGCCGGCCAGGACGCCCTGGCCCAGGGCATGGCCGCCGACACGTCCAAGGACGTGTCGATCCTGAACGTGGCGCTGGGCCTGGAGCATGAGGCCATCAATGCCTACCAGCTGGGCGCCGGCAGCGGCCTGCTGCAAAAGCCCGTGCTGGACGTGGCCGTGGCCTTCCAGGGCCACCACAAGGCCCACCGCGACGCGCTGATCGCCACCATCCAGAAGCTGGGCGGCACGCCGGTGATGGAAAAGAAGATGGACGAGTACGCCGCCGCCCTGAACGCCAGCACGCTGAAGAACCAGGCCGATGTGCTGGCCCTGGCCGCCCGGCTGGAGCTGGGCGCGACCAACGCCTATCTGGGCGTGATCCCCGCCTTTGGCAACAAGGACCTGGCCAAGGTGGCCGCGCGCCTGGCCGCCGACGAAACCATGCATTACACCGTGCTCACGCAGGCCCTGGGCCGCCCCCTGCCCGCAGGCGCGCTGTCGTTCGGGGCCTGAGCGAATGCGGCGCAACCACGCGAGGCGGGTGCTGCCGCGCTGGGTGGCCGCAGGGGCCGCCGCCACGGCCGCTATCTGTGCGGCCGCCGTTGCGGCGCTGGCGGCCACAGCGGCCCTGGCACAGGCCGGGCCCCCAGGCTCCAACGCCGGCCCCAGTCCCGCGCCTGGGTCTATGTCTGTGCCGACAGCGCCCTGGGTGGCGTCTGCCGCGCGCGGCATCACCGTGTATGCCGCGCGATGCAGCGGCTGCCACAGCGAGGACGCGCACCGCGTGGGCCCCTTGCACCGGGGCGTGCTAGGCCGGCGCGCCGGCGCCCTGCCTAACTACGACTATTCGCCGGCCTTGCGCGACAGCAAGCTGCTGTGGACGCGGGCCACCCTCACCGCCTGGCTGGCAGACCCCGAGGCGGTGATTCCGGGCCAGGGCATGGACTACCAGCTGGAGGATGCCCGCGAGCGCGCGGACGTGGTGGCTTACCTGGCCACGCTCAAAAGACCCTCAGTGAGGCCCTGAGCAAGCCCCTGAGCAAGCCCCTGAGTAAGGCCCTGAGTAAGGCCCTGAGTCAGGCCCTGCGTGCGACCCACGCTGCGGCAGCCGCAGCGGCCGCTTCAGGCCCCGGTGGGGTAGGTGCCCGGCAACAGGATGGAGCTGTCCACCGTGTTGATGTTGGTGTGGCCGCAGAACGCCATGGTGATGTCCAGCTCCTTCTGGATGATCTGCAGCGCGCGGGTGACGCCGGCCTCGCCGTAGGCGCCCAGGCCGTAGAGAAAGCTGCGGCCAATCAACGTGCCCTGCGCGCCCAGGGCGCGGGCCTTGAGCACGTCCTGCCCGCTGCGGATGCCGCCGTCCATCCACACCTCGATGTCTTTGCCCACGGCCTGCGCGATGGCGGGCAGGGCCGCGATGGACGAAGGCGCGCCGTCGAGCTGTCGACCGCCATGGTTGCTGACGATCAGCGCATCGGCACCGCTGTCCACCGCCAGGCGCGCGTCCTCGGCGTCCATGATGCCCTTGAGGATCAGCTTGCCGCCCCAGCGCTTCTTGATCCATTCCACATCGCCCCAGTTGAGCTGCGGGTCGAACTGCTCGGCCGTCCACGACGACAGCGAGGACAGGTCGCCCACGCCCTTGGCGTGGCCCACGATGTTGCCGAAGCTGCGGCGCTTCGTGCCCAGCATGCCCAGGCACCAGTGCGGCTTGGTGGCCAGGTTGATGAGGTTGGCGATGGTGGGCTTGGGCGGGGCCGACAGGCCGTTCTTGATGTCCTTGTGCCGCTGGCCCAGGATCTGCAGGTCCAGCGTGAGCTGCAGGGCCGAGCAGTTGGCGGCCTTGGCGCGGTCGATCAGGCGGTGGATGAAGTCGCGGTCGCGCATCACGTACACCTGAAACCAGAACGGGTGGTTGCCGGTGTGTTCGGCCACGTCTTCGATGGAGCAGATGCTCATGGTGGACAGCGTGAACGGAATGCCGAAGGCCTTGGCCGCCCGGGCGCCCAATATCTCGCCGTCGGCATGCTGCATGCCGGTGAGGCCGGTGGGCGCAATCGCCACGGGCATGGCCACCTCCTGCCCCACCATGGTGGTGCGGGTGCTGCGGCCTTCCATGTTCACGGCCACGCGCTGGCGCAGCTGGATGCGCTGGAAGTCGCTTTCGTTGGCGCGGTAGGTGCTCTCGGTGTACGAGCCGGAATCGGCGTAGTCGTAAAACATGCGCGGCACGCGCCGCTGGGCGACAACGCGCAGGTCTTCGATGCAGGTGATTTTGGACAGGTCGGGCACGCGCAGGCTCCAGGCTGGGGGGTGAAAGACAGATGCCGCCAGGGACGACAGCGCCGCATGGTAGGTGCAAGCGCTGCGCCGGGCCATCAAATTTAATTTGGCGCCGCTGCAATTTATTTTGAGCCGCCGCCCTGCGCTGCGCGCATCGCTGCAGACAAGAATCACAAGGCGTGAAGAAGACAAGAACAAGACAAGAAAATATTGATAAAAAACGGCCTCAGCGCTTATCCATCAACACTTTATTGCTATTAAAATTATTAAACCCCACTATGCAATTCACGGCGCCGCGGGCGCTGGCGCGGGCAGCACGGCCAGGGGATCGGCGTCGGGGCCCTGGTACAGCATGAAGCGCATGCGGCCATCGCGCTTGGCGGCGTACATGGCGCCGTCGGCGTGGCGCGACAGGGCATCGAGCGTGTCGCCGTGCTCGGGGTACAGCGCAATGCCCCCGCTCAGGCCCACGCGCACGATGTGGCCGCCCAGGTCGAACGGCGCGTCGCACGACGCGAGGATCTTGCGCGCCACGCGGCATGCGGCTTCGGCGCCCTCCAGGCCGGGCAGCAGCACCACGAACTCGTCGCCGCCCTGGCGGCACACGGTGTCGGACGCGCGCACGGCGGCCCTGAGGCGCTGCGCGAACTGCACCAGCAGCACGTCGCCCACGTCATGCCCCAGGCTGTCGTTCACGGCCTTGAAGCCATCGAGGTCCAGGTACATCACGGCCAGGTTCTTGCCGTCGCGGCGCGCCTGCGTGATGGCCAGCTGCGCGCGGTCCTGCAGCAGCACGCGGTTGGGCAGGTCGGTGAGCGCGTCGTACTGCGCAAGCCGGGCCATGCGTTCGGCCATGGCCACCGCTTCGCTCACGTCGCGCAGCACGGCGACGGCGCCGGTCACCGTGCCATGGCGGTCGGTGATGGGGCTCACCGTCTGCTCCACCTGAAAACGCTGGCCGGTGCTGCGGTGCACCAGCACGCCGCGCACGCCGTCCACGGCACGCGCCTGCTGCATGGCTTCGCGCAGGGGGCTTGCCAGGGGCTGGTCGTTGCCCGGGCTGCGCAGGCGCACCACGGTGTCCGCGTGCCGGCCTGCGGCGTCAAACGCCTGCCAGCCGGTCAGGCGCTCGGCCACGGGGTTGAGGTAGGTGATCTGGCATTGCGCATCGGTGCACACCACGGCGTCGCCAATGGCCTGCAGGGTCAGCCGCACCCGCTCCTTCTCGTCGAAAAGCTCGTCCTCCATGCGCTTGCGCTCGGAGATGTCGGTGGCCTGCACGAAGATGCCGCGCACCTGCCCGCCTTCGAGGTCGGGCCGGTACGAAATGATCACGTGCCGCGCGGTGCCCTGGGTGTCCACCAGGGTGGACTCGAACATCTGGGGCTCGCCCTGCAGCGCGCGCTCCAGAAACGGCTTGTTGCGCAGGTAGGCCTCGGGGCCCAGCATGTCGCTCACGTGCATGCCGCGCAGCCGCTCGGGCGGCGTGCCGAACCAATCCTCATGCGCCTGATTGGCAAACCGGTTGTGCAGCTGCGCGTCCCAGTAGGCGATCATGGACGGCATGTTGTGCAGGATGGTGCGCACATCGTGCTCGGCCTCGCGCAGGCGCGCAGACACCTGCTGGCGCAGCACCAGTTCGCGCACGAACAGCGTGGCCAGGCCCAGGCTGGCCCCCATGAGCAGCACCGCGAACATGCCCAGCACCCAGGCGTTGACCATCCACTGGCCGAGGATGGTGCGGGTGGACTGCGCGACGTTGAGCACCAGGGGGTAGCCCCCCACGGGACGAAACGCATACAAACGCTCCACGCCGTCGAGCGCGCCGATTCCGACGAAGGTGCCACTGCCTTCGGCCCGAAAGCGCACGAAGTTGGGCGTGCCGGCCAGGTTCTTGCCCACGTCGGCATCGCCGTAGGGAAAGCGCGACACCACCACGCCGTCGTTGCGCAGCAGGTTGATGCCGCTGCTGGGCCCCAGGTCCAGCACGCCGAAGAGTTCGTTGAAATAGCTCAGGCGGATGCTTCCCACCACCACGCCGGCAAAGCTCCCGTCGGGGCCGTGGTAGGCGCGGGCCAGGGGCAGAACGTTCAGCCCCGTGACGCGCGACGGCACTGGCTTGCCCACGAACAGCCCCTGGTGACCGCCCGACTGGAATGCCTGGAAATAGTCGCTCGTGGCGAAAGACTCGCGGTCTGCAGCGCTGGTGCGGAGCGGCTCGGGCGACCCGGAATCGAGCACCACGTTGCCGCGCGCGTCCAGCACCAGCACGTCGCCGGCGCCGCGCGAGCGCAGTGAGTTGTCGAACACCACCCGGGCGCGCAGGTCCGGCGGCAGGGCCCACACCTCCGGGCGCGCGACTTCGCGGGCCACGCCGGCCAGCGACTTGTCGAACGAATCCAGCGTCCAGACCAAGCCCTGCTCCAGCGTCTTCACCAGGTTGGTATTGGTCTGGACGGAGTAATTCCACTCGTCGCTGCGGATGGTCCAGATGGTGCGCGCGAACAGCGCACCAATGCCCAGCGACACCAGCAGGGCCAGCCAGATGAGGCGATGAGAGAAGAACTGGCGCAGAAAAGGCATGGAAATAATTTGTAACCATTCTAGGGGCGCGACTGCGCTTGCCGCGCGCCAGATGGCGGGTGTTTGCAGCCTATTTCGGGGCTTTGCCGCCGTCAATGCGCGTCTGCCCGGGCGGCGCACCCACAGCGCCCGCGCCGCGCACTTCGATGCGCACCTCGTCCAGCACCCGCCCGCGCGCGTCGGCCAGCTGCACCACATGGCGGCCCGGCCAGGGCAGCCAGGCCACGCGCGGCCCGCTGCCCAGGGGCTTGCCGTCCATGCGCCACTGCAGGCCCTGGGCGCGCTCCGTGCCCTCGCCCGTGGCGGTGAAGTGCAGGCGCTGGCGCGCAGGGGGAATGTCCGGGTCCAGCGCCACGATGGTGCCGGTGGCGGGCGCGGCGATGCGGGGCGTGGCCCCGGTGTATGCGGATTCGGTGACAGACCCGGCAGCAGCCTGGGGCGTGCACTGCGCGGCGGGTCGACCGTGCCCCGTCGGCTTGGTCTTTGCACTATTTTGGCCCCCAGCGCTTTCTGGATCAGCGTTGTTCGCTATCGCATCAATAGCAAACAACGCTTGCTGCGTGCCCTGCACAAACCACTCGTCGCGCGCTGCCTCCAGCGGCTGCAGCGCATCGGCCGACTGCGCCAGCCCGGCCGCTGCCGCCCCTGCAGGCGCGGCACCAAAACGCACAGGGGTGTGCTGCAGGCCCGCGGGGGCCTTGGGCGCCCGGCTGGGCTCGCGCGCGTGCAGAAAGCGCATCACCGCCGCCCACACCGGCGCGGCCCCGCTGGTGCCGCTCACGCCGTGCATGGCGGCGCCGCTGGCGTTGCCGACCCACACGCCCACGGTGTAGCGCTCGGACCAGCCCACGGCCCAGTTGTCGCGCATGTCCTTGCTGGTGCCGGTCTTCACGGCCGACCAAAAGCGCGTGGTCAGCACGCTGTCGGTGCCAAAGGTTCGCGCACGCGCATTGCCGTCCGAGAGGATGTCGCCCACGATGTACGCGGCCGGCGCGCTGAGGGCGACGGCAAACTGCGGCTTCCCGCCCGCGGCCAGCGCCACGGCGCTGTGCCGCCCCCCGTTGGCCAGCGTGCGGTAGGCATTGGTCAGGTGCAACAGCGGCACCTCGGCGCTGCCCAGGGCCAGGCTGTAGCCGAAGTAGTCGCCGCTTTCGCGCAGCGGCAGGCCCATGGCGGAAAGCTGGCGGTGAAAGGCGTCGGGCGTGACCATGACCAGCGTGCGCACTGCGGGCACGTTCAGCGACGCGGCCAGCGCCGTGCGCACCGACACCCAGCCCTTGAACTGCCGGTCGTAGTTCTGCGGAATGTACAAGCCGCTGGCCGTGGCGATCTGCGCGGGCGAATCCTCCACCAGCGACGCGGCCGTGAGGCGGCGCTCGGCCATCGCCTGGCCGTACAGAAAGGGCTTGAGCGTGGAGCCGGGCTGGCGCAGCGCCAGCACGCCGTCGACCTCGCTGGCCTGGCTGAGCGCGCCCGACGAGCCCACCCAGGCCAGCACCTGGCCCGTGGCGTTGTCCAGCACCAGCACGGCGCCGTCTTCCACGTTGCGCCCGCGCAGCTCGCGCAGGTGCTGCTGCAGGCTTTGCACCGCAAAGCGCTGCAGCGGCGCGCGCAGCGTGGTGGGCACGCGCTCGGGCACGGCGCCGTCCTTACCGAACCGCTGGCGCAGCAGGTAGCGCGCAAAGTGCGGCGCCACACCCTCGCTCGCGTCAAACGCGCGGCGCTGCAGCGCGGCGGTGGTGAACAGGTCCAGCGCCTCGCAATCGGGTCGGACCGCGCCGGCCTTTTGCATGTCGCGCAGCACCCCGCAGGCACGCTGCGCCACCAGCGCGGGGCGGGCATTGGGTGCGCGCACCAGGGCGGCGGCCACCGCCGCCTCCCGGTCATCGAGCCCATGGGCGGCCTTGCCGAACAGGGTGCGGCTCAATGCGTCGATGCCCACCAGCTCGCTGCGAAACGGCACGAGGTTGAGATACGCCTCCAGGATCTGGTCCTTGCGCCAGCGCCGGTCCAGCACCTGGGCCGCCACGGTCTGCCCGAGTTTTTGCACCACCGTGCGCCCGCCCGGGCCCTGCTTCCAGTCGCCGTCCAGCAGGCCCGCGAGCTGCATGGTGATGGTGCTGGCGCCGCGCGTGCGCTGGTTCCACAGATTGCCCCAGGCGGCGGCCGAGGCCGCGCGCCAGTCCACGCCGCTGTGCTCGAAAAAGCGCTTGTCTTCGCTCAGCACCAGGGCCGTGCGCAGCGCCGGCGACACATCGGCCAGCGGCACCCACTGCCCGCGCCGCACGGTGGCATCGGTGCGCAGGCGCTGCAGCACCTCGCCTTCGCGCGAGAGGATCTGGGTGTCGGAGGGGTGGAAATCGGCGCGCACCTCGTCGTACGACGGCAGCGCGACAACGGGCGGGCTGGCCAGCAGCAGGGCGGCCAGCGCAGGCCCCCCGGTACTTTCAAAAAAAAAGTGCCTCCAGCGCATTACCAGCAAGCGCAAGCAGCTATCAAATTGGCAGCAACAGCCATGCCGTCTTTATGGCCGATGACCACGAACCAGGCGCCGAAGCAGCAGGCTCTTCAAATCGCGGCGTGCATCGCACACGACATGGATGTAGGCCGTATCGCCACGCAGCTCGTAAATGATGCGGTTGCTGCCCGACAGCACCTGCCGGTATTGGACCATTTGCAGTTCTTCCAGCTCAGGCGGAACCATGCCCAGGCGCGGATGCTGCTCGATGGCGGCCACGGTGTCCTGAATCTTGCGCAGGCTCGCGCGCCATGTCTTAGTGCCAAAGTTCTGCACTAGGTACTGCCTCAGCTCCTGCAAATCCAGCTCCGCCGAGCGCAGGAACACCGCATTCACGGCGCGTCGCCTTGCTCCAGTTCGGCGAACACATCACCCGCCGAACGGAATTGGCCTTGCTCGATTTCACGCTGCCCCAGCGCCAGGATCTTCAGCAACGCCAGCGTTTGCTCCTGCGCCTCATACGAATGCACGTCCATCACCACCAGCTTGGCCTCGCCGTTCTGCGTGATGAGCAGGGGCTCCCGGCGCTCCGCCAGATCGCGCACGATGTCGGCCGCATGGCTCTTGAGATAGCTGATGGGTTTGACTTGGGTCGCAAGCTTCATGGGGCCTCCGCAGGCAATGTCGGACTGGTTACGGACGGAATTATGGCCAAGACAAACTCATTGCGGCTGCAACACCTTCACCCGCGCGTTCGGCGCCTCGCCGAACATCTCGGGCGCGTACAGGGCTTCGACGCGGCTGGGGGGCAGCGCGAAGTCGCCCACGTTGTTCAGCCGCACGGTGTATTCCATGGTGACCGAGCCCTTGGGCAGGTATTCGTAGTAGCTGCGGAAGGACTCGAAGCTGCGCTCCTCGAATGCGGGCCAGCCGGCGCCGCTGCGCTTCTCGCCCTGCGTGGCGATCTGCGAATCGCGGCCCAGGCCGCTGCCCAGGATGGTGGCGCCGCCGGGGATCGGGTCGGTGATGGCGACCCAGGTCATGTCGGCGGTGGCGTTGACTTCGAGCTTCACGCGCAGCACGTCGCCGCGCGTGTACTGGCCCGGGGGCAGCGACTTGTTGGCCTGCTCCACGGGCGTCACCGTTTTGGTGATGCTGTACCCGGCCGCAAACGGCGCCTTGAGCTGCACGGCCGCCACCGACTGCAGCGTGAGCCAGGGCTTGCCGGGTCCCTGGTGCGTGACCGACAGGGCCTCCTTGCCGCCCGCCTTGCTCCAGGGCAGGAACATGTCGTTGTTGCGCAGGTTGCCGGGCGAGGCGGGTGCGCCGAACCACGTGGTCTGGTGCGCGGCGCCGCTGGCATCGGAAGTCTTCACGCGCTCGACCTTGCTCCAGTCCACGCTGGCGGTGTTGCCGCCCATGGCCGCGCGGGTGGCGCCCGCCACGGGCACGGCCTCGAACTTGGCGCTGAATTTTTCCAGCGCCAGCCCGCCCCACAGGTTGGCCGTGGTGGTGTGCCAGGCGCCGGCCTGCTGGCGGCTGATGAAGCCGTTGGCCAGGCGGCCCATGTCGTCCTTCCACGCCGGGTCGTCCATCACGGCCAGCATGAGGCGCGCGGTGTTCACGTCGCCGCTTTGCATCAGCCACCACCAGTAGTCGTCCTGCTCGGTGCTGAAGATGAGCTTGGTGCCCTGGAACGACAGGCGCGCGCGCAGGACCTGCATGGCTTCGGCCAGGCGCTGCTCACGCTGGGGCACGTCGGCCACGCGCTTCAGCACATTCACCCAGTCGATCACGGTGTGCGTGGGCCACTGGTTGGGCGCGATGGTGATGCTGCCCACCATGCGGCCCTGGGCCTTGCCGGTGCGCGACAGGGCTTCGAGCGCGGCCAGCTTGCGCATGTCCAGGTCCTTGCGGGGGCTCCAGAAGCTGCGCTCGATGCGGCCTTCCACAAACGCGATCAGGCCGCGCTCCATGGACGCACGCGCGGCGTCGGGCAGGGCGAACGCCGGGTTCAGGCTGGCCGCTTCGTGGGTTGCGGCCAGCAGGTAGGCCGTCAGCGTGTCGCTGCCGCGGTTGCTGCTGCCATCGCGCGGCGGGAAGTAATTGGCCAGCCCATCGCCATCGAGGTACGTGGGCAGCTGCGCCGCCACGGTCTGCCACAGTGCAGCGTCCCGCAGGCCCACGGCCTTGCTGGTCTTCTGCTCCAGGCAGGCAAACGGGTAGCGGGCCCACCAGTCGCGCACGCCCGGCAGGCCTTCGGCCAGCTTGGGCTGCAGCGACATCTTGAGGCCGCCCCGGCCGGGGATGGCGTCGGCCGGCGGGTTCACGTCGAGGCTGAAGCTGCCATCCACCTGCACCAGCGTGGCCTGCTGCACCGTAAGCGGCACGGCCGGAATCAGCTTCTGGCTGGCCTTGAGGGCATCCCGCGCGCCGCTGACCGTGTCCTTGGCCTCGATCTCCCACAGGATGGCCTGCGCCCGGGTCTGCGCGAGCTGGGCAGGCGCGGTCACCGTCCACGCCACCTCGCGCGATTCACCGGCAGGAATGTCCACGGTCTGCGGCTTCAGGTCGAGCAGCGTGGCGCGCGGGGCCACTTCCACCTTCATCGCGGCCTTGGTGGTGTTGCGCAAAGTGATCTGGGCGCGGAACTGGTCGTCCTCGCGCACCAGGGGTGGCAGGCCGCTGATGATCTGCAGATCCTGCGTGGCGCGGATGCTGGTGCTGCCGGTGCCGAACAGGCCGGTGGACGCATCGGCCACCGCCACGATCTTGAAGGTGGTGAGCGCGTCGTTGAGCGGCACGGTCACCTTGGCCTGGCCGTTGGCGTCCAGCTTGATCGCGGGCTCCCACAAGAGCAGCGTGTCGAGCAGCTCGCGCGTCTGCGCCTTGCCGCCGCCGCCGCCCGCCGGCACGGCCTTCTTGCCATAGTGGCGACGGCCGATGATCTCCATCTGCGCCGTGGCGGTCTCCACGCCCCAGCTGCGCCGCTGCAGCATGGCTTCGAGCAGGTTCCAGCTGTCGTTGGGCATCAGCTCCAGCAGCGCCTGGTCCACGGCGGCCAGGGCCACCTCCGCATTGGCGGCGGGCTTGCCGCCCGGCAGCGTGGCGGTGATGGTGACCTGCGCCTTGCCGCGCACGGCGTAGCTTTCCTTGTCGGCGGCCACCTTCACGTCGATCTGGTGGGCCTGCGTGCCCACGCGGATCTCGGCCAGCCCCAGGCGGAACGCGGGCTTGGACAAGTCCACCAGCGCGGTGGGCGCCTTGTATTCCTTGCCCTCGTACCAGAACGACGTCCACCACTCGCGCGGCGACTTGAAGCCCCAGGTGAAGAAGCTGTACCACGGCACCTCGCGCAGGCGGCCGCGCAGGGCCAGCACGCTCACATACACATTGGGGCCCCAGTCGGGCTGCACCTTCAGGCTCACCGTGGGGTCCTGCCCGTTGAGCTGCACCACCTGCGTGTCGATGATGCCCTCGCGCTCCACCGCCACCAGCGCGGTAGCAAAGCGGAACGGCATGCGCACCTGGAATTTCGCCACCTCGCCCGGCTGGTAGCTCTTCTTCTCGGCCAGCAGGTCCATGCGGTCGTGGTCTTCGCCGCCGAACCACAGCTCGCCCTGGCGCGTGACCCACACCGAGGACGCGGCCACGCTGGTGTTGCCGTCCTTGTCGGTGGCCGTCACCACCAGTTCCACCTCGCCCGGCTCGTCGAGCCGGGATTCGCACAGCAGCAGGCCGCGCGCGTCGCTCTTGCCGGTGCACACGGTGCCCAGGTCCTTGGTCTCGGTCTGGTTGTCGTAGCTGTAGAAGCCGCCCACCATGCGCTTGCGCGTGCTGGTGGTGATGCGGGCGATGGCCTGCACCTGCAGCGATGCGTCGGCCGCCGGCTTGCCGTTGTGTTGCAGCGCCAGGGCCTGGTAGCGGATCTTCTGGCGGGCCGACACCCAGCCCTCGGTCTTGATGCCCGCCACCACCCCGGCCGGCCACAGCGGCTGGGTGCTGCGCAGGGTCTGCACCTCACCATTGGGGTCGGCGTAGGTGGCCTCCATCACCAGCTCCTGCGGCTGGCGGGACTGCGGCACGTTGTCGATGGTGACCTTGCCCGCACCGCTCTTGTCCAGCGTCAGCGGCAGCTTGTCGGCAATCACGCGGGCGTCCTCGCTGGCTGCGGGCTCCTCGTCGTCGCTGCCGGCGTTGGCCTGCTCGCGCTTGCGCGGCGGGTTGAAGCTGAAGGCCTCGTAGTCGCTGTATTGCAGGGTCTTGCCGCGCACCAGGGCCGACACGCGCACCGGCAGGTGGGCCGCGCCGCCGCCCGCCACATAGTTGATCTGCACATCGGCGGGGACCGAGCGCACGCGCACCAGCGCCTTCTTCTCCACCGGGGCGATGCGCCCTTCCAGCACGGGCAGGCGGAATTCCTCCACGCGGAATTCGCCCGAGCTCACGCTGCGGCCGCGCTCGGTGTCGCTGCGCAGCTCCACCTGGTACACGCCCAGCTTGGCGGCGGGCGGTATGGCAAAGGTGCTTTGCGCGCTCGGGCCGCCGGTTGCGGTGCCGCGCCAGGCCAGGGGCTGGGTGAACTGCTGGCCGCTGCCCACATGGGTGATGACCAGGGTGTCGGGCACGGCCTGCGGCAGCGCAAAGCCCTGGCGGGTCTGCGCGCGCACCAGGTGCTTCATCGACACGGTTTCGCCCGCGCGGAACAGGGTGCGGTCAAAGAGGGTGTGGGCCCGCTCATCGGGACGCGGGTCGCTGCTGGTCGGCACGTTGAAGCGCCAGGGCTCGATGCCGCGCTGCCAGTCGCTCCAGGTGAACGCCATGTCCTCCACGCCATCGGCGCCGTTGTGGCGCGCGCTCACGAAGTAGGCATTGCCGCCGTCGCCCCAGTAGCCGTCGCCATCGCAGCGCGTGGGGTCGGACGACAGCCCTTCGATGCGGGCGACGCCCTGCGCGTCGGTGAGTGCATTGGCCAGTTCGTTGCCCTTGCAGTCGCTCACGCGCACCATGGCGCCCTGCACGGGCTGGCCCTTGTCCAGCGTGGTCACCCAGGCCAGGGCGTTCTCGCGGCCCAGCTTGAAGTGCACGCCCAGGTTGGTCACCAGCGCCGAGGTGCGCACGTACATGGTGCGGCTGTCGCCCAGGCGCTCGTCCAGCAGCGATGCGCCGAGCTTTTGCGACGCGATCTCCACCACATGGAAGCCCGGCGTGAGCGGGATGCCCACCACCTCGAAGGGCCGCAGGTCGTTGCTCGCGGGCTGGGGCAGGTCCAGCGTCTTCACGCCGCTCTTGCCCGCCAGCAGCGAGACGGTGCGCGACTGCACATGCTCGCGCTCGTCACCGACCACCCGGGGCAGCGGGCCGGTCACGTCCTTGCGGGCCTGGCTGCGGCTCACGGTGTAGCTGTCGTAGCGCTGCACCTTCTTGAACCAGGCCACGATCTCGGCGTCGGTGCGCGGCTTGAGCGTGCTGACCTTGCCGGCGGGGGGCGTTGTCGCAGGGGCCGCGCCGGGGGCGCCCGCCTGCAGGCCCTGCACCCTGAGCGCGGCCTCGACATTGCGCAGCGAAACCGGCAGCAGCGCGGGCGGCTTGTCGGCCGCGGGGCCTTCGGCAAAACGCTCGACGATGCCGAAGGGCGCCGCCGCAAACTTGGCCAGCGGCGGCGTGCCGCCGGTGGCCACCTTGAGCGGAAAGTTGTCGGCGTTGCGCAGGCTGCGGCCCGCAGCGTCCTTGAAGTCCTTGGGCAGCTCGATGCTGAAGGCGGTGTTTTCGGACAAGCCCGGGCCAAACTCCACGCTGCTCACCAGGGCGTCCGGGTCGGGCTTGCGCCCGGCGGCATCGCCCTCCAGGCGGGGCTTGAGCGTTTCTTTGGCCGACTTCATGCGGATCGCCTCGGCCAGCTTGCGCGGCACCGGGGCGTTGAACGACAGCGTCATGGGCAGGATGGGCCAGCAGGCGGCCTGGGCATTCTCGCGTTCGCAGCGGAACTCGGCCGCAAACGGCGCGCGCACGGTGTAGTCATAGCGCCGCTCCACGGTGTTGGCCACGCCGCTGGGGGTGGCCACGCCCCGGCCGTACACCAGCTGCATGCGCGACCCCGAGGTGAGCCGGCGGTTGCATGCCACGGTGGCGATCTGCAGCGGGTCCTGCGCGGCCCGCTTGTCCAGGCCCAGCGCCTTGAGCACCTCGGCCCGTTGCGCGCCATCGATCATGCGCACGGGAATGCGCTCGCCCACCCCCTCGGCCGTGCACCACACGCTGGCCTGCACGCTGGCCAGCGTGGCCGGGCCATTGAGCTGCAGCACAAAGAACTGTTCTTCGTCGATCTGCTGGTAGCTGCCGGGGCGGATGTTCTGCACAAACGGCCCGCCGCTATTGAATTGATAGCTCTTGGCGCCCGTCAGTTCAGCGCCAGCGGCTGATTTGAACCCTGGCTTTACCGTGGCGGTGCAGCGCACGCCCGGCGGCAGGTCGCGCTCGAAGTCGAACACCCACTCGCGCTCGCCCGTCCAGCGGCCGGTGCCCCGGGTGGCATCGGCATCGCTGCAGTTCAGGCTGAGGGGCGCCACCGCCTTGGGGTCGCCGAAGTTCACCGCAGCCGTGTCGAACTTGGCCACCACCTGCCGCACCCGCGCCACCTCGCCCTGCGGCGAGAAGCTGCTGATCTGCAGCGCCTGCGCGCCCATGGCCAGCAGCGACAGGCCCGCGGCCCCAATCCATTGTTGTGCTTTCACGGGAACCCCTCCGAAGGAACCGGCAAGCGTAACAAACACACCCCGCCGCAGCGTGCATGTTGCAAGCACTTACGTGTGTCGCGCCGAGGCGCCGCAGGCCGGGCATTCGATGCCACCGCCCCTTCTGCCAATCGCCTGGGGCCGATGACGGTTCGATGGGGCAACGTCTGACATCTGGCACTGCGGCGCGATCCAAAGATGTCGGCTTCCCCCTTTTTGCAATTGCACCCTTCAGGAGCGCCCATGGCCCGAACCCCCACGTCGCGCAGCGCGGCAAAGAAAGCCTCGCCATCTTCCCTTCCTTCGTCCACCCAGGCCGACACCTATCGCGGCAACGCCGGAGAGCTGCAGCAGCAGGCCGGCGGCAAGCACCCCGTGCTCACCACGCAGCAGGGCATCCCGGTGGCGGACAACCAGAACTCGCTCACGTCCGCACCGCGCGGGCCCACGCTGCTCGAAGACTTCATCCTGCGCGAGAAAATCACGCATTTCGACCATGAGCGCATTCCCGAGCGCATCGTGCACGCCCGTGGATCGGCCGCGCACGGCTTCTTCGAGCTGACCCACTCCCTCAAGAAATACACCACGGCCAAGGTGCTCACCGAAGTGGGGGTGCAGACGCCCGTGTTCACGCGCTTTTCCACCGTGGCGGGCGGCGCGGGCTCGGTGGATACGCCCCGCGACGTGCGCGGCTTTGCCGTCAAGTTCTACACGCCCGAGGGCAACTGGGACCTGGTGGGCAACAACATCCCGGTGTTCTTCATCCAGGACGCGATGAAGTTCCCGGACCTGGTGCACGCCGTGAAGATGGAGCCCGACCGTGGCTTTCCCCAGGCGGCCAGCGCGCACGACACGTTCTGGGACTTCGTCTCGCTGATGCCCGAGACCATGCACATGATCATGTGGGCCATGAGCGACCGCACGCTGCCGCGCAGCCTGCGCACCATGGAAGGGTTTGGCGTGCACAGCTTCCGGCTCGTCAACGCGGCCGGCGAGAGCACCTTCGTGAAGTTCCACTGGCGGCCCAAGCTGGGCATCCAGTCCACCGTGTGGGATGAGGCCATGAAACTGCAGGCGGCCGACAACGACTTTCACCGCCGCGACCTGTTCGAGGCGATTGAAGCGGGCAACTTCCCGGAGTGGGAGCTGGCCGTGCAGCTGTTCACCGAAGAGGACGCCGAGCAGTTCCCGTTCGACCACCTGGACCCTACCAAGCTGATTCCGGAAGAACTGGTGCCGTTGCAGGTCATCGGCCGCATGGTGCTCAACCGCTGGCCCGACAACTTCTTTGCCGAGACCGAGCAGGCCGCCTATTGCCCCGCCAACGTGCCGCCGGGCATTGACTTCAGCAACGACCCCTTGCTGCAAGGGCGGCTGTTTTCGTACCTGGACACGCAGCTCTCGCGCCTGGGCGGGCCCAACTTCGTGCAGATCCCGATCAACGCACCCAAGTGCCCCTTCCACAACATGCAGCGTGACGGGCACATGCAGATGCAGATCCCCAAGGGCCGCGTCAACTACGAACCCAGCAGCCTGCAGGGCGACACGCCGCGCGCCTCGCAGGCCCAAGGGTTTCGCCACTTTGCGCAGGCAGACGATGGCGTGAAGGGCCGGGTGCGGCCCGAGAGTTTTGCCGACCACTACAGCCAGGCGCGCATGTTCTACCGCAGCCAGAGCCCGCTGGAGCAGGCGCATATGGCGTCGGCACTGGTGTTCGAGCTGTCGAAGGTGCAGACCGTGCATGTGCGCGAGGCCGTGGTGGGCCACCTGCAGCATGTGGACGCCGACCTGGCCCAGCGCGTGGCCCAGGGTCTGGGCCTGCCGGCACTGCCGCCAGCCCCGCCCGTGGCCGCGCCCGTGCAGGACCTGACCGTGTCGCCCGCGCTGCGCATCATCGACCGCATGAAGCCCACGCTGCAGGGCCGGTGCATCGGCATCCTGGTGGCCGACGGCTCCAACGGCACCACCGTGGCCAACCTGCGCAAGGCGCTGGAAAAGGTCGGCGCCACCGTGAAGATCGTGGCGCCGAAGGTGGGCGGCGCGATGCTGAACGACGGCACCCTGCTGCCCGCCGACGGGCAGCTGCAGGGCACGCCGTCCATGGTGTTCGATGCCGTGGCATCGGTGTTGACGTCCGAGATGGGCGCCAAGCTGGCCAAGGAAGCTGCCGCTGTGGACTGGTTCCGCGATGCGTTCGGGCATCTCAAGGCCATCGCCGCGGGCAAGGGCTCACAGCCCCTTTTGCAGGCCGCTGGCATCGAGCCAGACGCCGGCGTGGTGGACCCGGCCGATACCCAGGGCTTCATCGCTGCCGCGCAGACGCGCCAGTGGGACCGCGAGCCCAAGGTGCGCATGCTGGCCTGACCCCTCTGCCGACCTCTCTCCTCAAACTCAACCTCTCACCCAAGGAGCCCCTCATGGCCAAAGACCGCTATGACAGCCAGCAACTCAACGACCTGGTCCTGCAGATGATGGAGACGGAACTGGGCGGCGAGCAGGTGTACCGCACCGCCATCGCCTGTGCCGTCAACCCCGACCTGAAAAAGGAATGGGAGGAATACCTCGAAGAAACGCTGACGCACCAGAACGTGGTGCGCAGCGTGTGCGACGCGCTGGGGCTGGACCCTGATACGCAGGTGCCCAGCCGCCTCGTGGTCAAGCACATCGGCGAGTCGCTGGTGAAGGCCATGCAGATGGCGCAGAAGGCCGGAGACCCCGCCGCCGCGCAGCTCGTGGCCTGCGAATGCGTGGTGCACGCAGAGACCAAGGACCATGCCAACTGGGAGCTGCTGGGCAAGGTGGCCGAGGTGGCCACCGGCGACATCGGCAAGGCGCTCAAGGCCGCGCACGAGGCCGTCGAAAAGGACGAAGACCACCACCTCTATCACACCAAGGGCTGGTGCCGCGAACTGGCCATCGAGGCGCTGGGCATGCCCGCCGTGCTGCCGCCGCCCGAGGAGGTGAAGAACGTGGAAACCGCCATCGGCGCCTCCCGCGCCGAACAGCAGCGCACCGCGATGTTGTGAGGCGGGCGCTTCGGGGCTTGCACTGCGCCGTGCAGGCCTCGGGTGCCAAGCCCACAATCGCTATCAAAAATATAGCTTTCAGGGCTTGATAGATAAGCGCTGGAGGCTATTTTTATTCATATTTTTTCGCTCTCCCCTCGTCACCATGCCCGCATCCGCCCCCACCCGCCGCTGGGAGATCGACGCACTGCGGGGTCTCATGCTGGTGCTCATGATGGTGACGCACCTGCCCTCGCGGCTGAGCAATCCGCTCGGGCAACCGTTTGGCTTCGTGTCGGCTGCAGAAGGGTTTGTGCTGTTGTCGGCCTACATGGCCGGCATGGTGTACGGGCGCATGGCATGGCGCCGGGGCGTGGCAGAGATGCGCCGCGCGTTCTGGCGGCGCGCGCTCAAGGTCTATGCCTGCCAGGCGGCCACCTTGCTGTTCCTGTTCACGGTGATCGCCTTCATCGGCCTGAAGTTTGACCAGCCGGCCGCCACGAACCTGATGGCCTACTACCTGGAGCACCCGCGCACTGCGCTGGTGTGGGGCCTGGCGCTGGTGTATTCACCCCCGCTGCTCGACATTCTTCCGCTCTACATCCTGTTCATGCTGGCGAGCCCCTGGGTGATGGTGCTGGCCTGGCGCCACGGCTGGACGAAGGTGATGTCGGTGAGCGTGTGCCTGTGGCTGCTGGCGCAGTTCGGCCTGTCCGAGGTGGTATTCCACGCCATCGACGCCGTGGTTCCCATCCCAGTGCCTTATGCCGAAACCGGCAGCTTCGATACCTGGGGCTGGCAGCTGCTGTGGGTGCTGGGCCTGTGGTTGGGCGCCACCCGCAACGACCCGCAGGCCCCGGCGTTCGTGTTTCCGGCCTGGGCGGTGCGGGTGGCGCTGGTGCTGGCGCTGGTGGCGCTGGTGTGGCGCCATGGCCTGGGCCAGGTGCCGTTTGGCAGCAACGCCAGCTGGAACCTGATCTTCGACAAATGGTCGCTGGGGCCGATGCGGCTGATCAACCTGTTTGCGCTGGTGGTGCTGACGCTGCACTACGGGCCGCGCCTGGCCGCGCGCACACCGCGGCTGCGCTGGCTGGAGACACTGGGCGCGGCCTCGCTGCCGGTGTTCTGCGCCCACCTGGTGGTGGTGCTGCTGGTGCTTTCGTTGCTGGGCGCAGACCAGGACCGCCCCTGGGGCCTGGACGTTCCGCTGGTGCTGGCGTGCTTTGTGGTGCTGCACACGGTGGCGCGCATCAGCCTCTGGGTGGACCAGCCGCCCGACGACCGCACGGGCCCCGACACCCAGCCCGGCGATGCGGCCATTGCGGGCGCCGCGAGTGCCGCCGGTGCGCTGCAGCCCGCCACGGTGGTCCGGCACAGCGCCGACTTTTCGGCTCGAATGAATCGGCAGTCTGCGCTCAGTCCCTGACCGCTGCTTTCGTGGCAGAGACCAGGGTGGCGGGCGCAGCACCGGGCGTGGCCGTATCGCGTGGGGCCTGCAGGTGCGGTCCGATCACCCCGCGCCATAGCGCATAGCCTGCGGCGTTCATGTGCAGCTGGTCGGGACCATAAAGGTCGGAGCGGGGCGCGCCCCGGGCGTCGAGCATGGGGGTGAAGATGTCGATGAAATCGGCGTTGTGCAGGGTGGCCACATAGGCCTGCAGCAGCGCGTTGGTCTCGCGTGCCTGCACCAGCAGGCCCGCGCGTGCCGGGCTCGGCTTGATCGAGATGTAGCTGATGCGCGCCTGCGGCAGCTCGGCGCGCACCGCGCGCACAAAGCCCTGAAAGCTTTCGAGCACCTGTGCTGGCGTGCGGCCTTCGGCCAGGTCGTTGTCGCCGGCATACACCATGACCTGCTGTGGCCGGTACTGCAGCACCAGCTCGCGCACGAAGTGGCGGCAATCGTCCAGGGTGGAGCCGCCGAAGCCCCGGTTGATCACCACGGGCAGCGCCGCAAAATCCTGCGCCATGTGCGCCCACAGGCGGATGCTGGAGCTGCCCACGAAGACCACGCCGCCCGGCTGCGGATGGCGCAGCTTGTCGGCCGCGGCGAAGGCGTCCATGCTGACCTGCCACCGCGAATAGCCCGCAGGCAGCGCGGTTTGCGCCGGCGCCTGGATGGAAGACACCAGCAGGCCCGACAACGCTAGTCGGCGGGCCAGTCCACTGAGGCGGGCAAAGGGAGATCGGCGGGGCATGGGCGACTCGGGAGAGTGCGGGGGTTCGACAACAGCGACCTGCGAGCAGGTCCTTTTCGAACGGACCCCCGCATTGTCGGCAAGTTCGCCGCCCTGCACACATCGCTTACATCTGAAACGTGATGCAGGATTTGGCCGCGCTGCCTCCAAGGAGGCGGGAAACGCCCCGCCCACGCGAGGCGGGTGCCGTAAACGACCCGCTCAGGCCAGGCGGGCGCGGTGGCGCGCAAGCTGCGCCCGCACCTGCGCGGGCGCGGTGCCGCCCAGCGTGTTGCGCGCATTCAGCGAGCCGCGCAGGCTGAGCACGTCATACACGTCCTTCTCGATCTGCGGGTGAAAGCCCTGCAGCACAGCCAGCGGCAGCTCCGACAGGTCGCAGGCATGGCTGGTGGCGGCCTTCACCGCATGGGCCACCGTCTCGTGCGCGTCGCGGAAGGGCAGGCCCTTCTTCACCAGGTAGTCGGCCAAGTCCGTGGCGGTGGCATAGCCCTTGAGCGCGGCCTGCTCCATGGCCTGCGGGTTGACGGTGATGCCGCCTTCCTTCTTGCCCGTGGCAGGGTTCAGCTGGCCGCCCACCATCTCGGCAAAGATGCGCAGCGTGTCCTTGAGCGTGTCCACCGTGTCGAACAGCGGCTCCTTGTCTTCCTGGTTGTCCTTGTTGTAGGCCAGGGGCTGGCCCTTCATCAGCGTGATCAGGCCCATCAGGTGGCCCACCACGCGGCCGGTCTTGCCGCGTGCGAGTTCGGGCACGTCGGGGTTCTTCTTCTGCGGCATGATCGAGCTGCCGGTGGTGAAGCGGTCGGCGATCTTGATGAAGCCGAAGTTCTGGCTCATCCAGATGATGAGTTCCTCGGACAGGCGGCTAACGTGCACCATGCACAGGCTGGCGGCGGCGGTGAATTCGATGGCGAAATCACGGTCGCTCACGGCGTCCAGGCTGTTCTGGCACACGCCGTCCATGCCCAGGGTCTTGGCGACACGCTCGCGGTCCAGCGGGTAGGTGGTGCCAGCGAGGGCCGCAGACCCCAGGGGCAGCACGTTGGTGCGGCGGCGCACGTCGGCCATGCGCTCGGCGTCGCGCTTGAACATCTCCACATAGGCCAGCATGTGGTGCCCGAAGCTCACGGGCTGGGCCACCTGCAGGTGGGTGAAGCCGGGCAGGATCACGTCCACGTTCTGCTCGGCCACATCCACCAGCGACACCTGCAGTTCTTTCAGCAAGTCGCCGATCAGGTCGATCTCGCCGCGCAGCCACAGGCGCACGTCGGTGGCCACCTGGTCGTTGCGGCTGCGGCCGGTGTGCAGGCGCTTGCCGGCGTCGCCCACCAGCTGGGTCAGGCGGGCCTCGATGTTCAGGTGCACGTCCTCCAGATCCAGCTTCCATTCGAAGGCGCCGGACTCGATCTCTTGCGTGATCTGCGCCATGCCCTTCTGGATGGAGGCATGGTCATCTGCGCTGATCACGCCTTGGGCCGCCAGCATTTCGGCGTGGGCCAGGCTGCCTGCGATGTCGGCCTGCCACAGGCGCTTGTCGAAGAACACGCTGGAGGTGTAGCGCTTGACCAGGTCGCTCATGGGCTCGGAAAACAGCGCCGACCAGGCCTGGGCCTTGGTGTCGAGCTGGTTGTGGGACGGCGCAGAGTCAGCGCTGGTGGCTTGGGCTTTGGACATAAGGAGGGCAATAATCCGGTGGTTCAGACACCCGGACAACCCGGGCGCCGCAATGCAAGACACGCAAATTTTATCGACCCCGCCCCGGTCGCCGGATCCGGCCGCGCCCCGCGGCGCCGCCCGGGGGGGCCTGGCGCCGCCGCGCCGCGCCCTGGTGTTCGACGCCTGCCATGTGGGTGTGGTGCTGCGCGCCGTGCTGTTTGTGGAGCTGGTGATGGGCGTGGGCGCCATGTTCGGCACCGGCAGCCCGGCCGAATGGCTGGCCAGCTTGGCCTTGCTGACCGGCGGCGCGCTGCCCGCCACGCTGCTGTGGCTGGTCACGGCCTGCAGCCTCAAAACGGTGCTGCAGCGTCTGTCGATGGCGCAGCAGTATGTGGCGGGCGTGGTGCTGGGCGCGCTGGCCGGGGCCTATGCCTGCGCCATGCTGGCGCTGGTGGGCGTGGCCGCCGCGCCGCCCTGGCTGGCCAGCGCGGCCACCGGCGCGCTGCTGGCGGCGCTGCTGGTGGCCGCGCTGGTGCTGCGCGCGCGCGGCCGCACCCCGGCGGCCACCACGGCGCGGCTGACCGAGCTGCAGTCGCGCATCCGCCCGCACTTTCTGTTCAACACGCTCAACAGCGCCATCGCCCTGGTGCGCGATGAACCGGCCAAGGCCGAGTCGCTGCTGGAAGACCTGTCGGACCTGTTCCGCGTGGCGCTGGTGGAACAAGGTGAATCGGTCACCCTGGCCGAAGAGATCACGCTGGCGCGCCGCTACCTGGCCATCGAGGAAGTGCGCTTTGGCGCCCGCCTGCAGGTGCAGTGGAACCTGGACCCGCGCACCCATGCCGCGCGCCTGCCGCCGCTGCTGCTGCAGCCGCTGGTGGAAAACGCCGTCAAGCACGGTGTGGAGCCGAGCGACCGGGGCGGCAAGCTGCGCGTGCTGACCGAGCTGCGCGGCAGCCGCGTGGTGGTGCGCATCACCAACACGCTGCCGCCCCGGGATGGCCGCAATGCTGACGGCGAAGCGACGTCCAGCAAAGGCCACGGCATTGCGCTGGCCAACGTGCGCGCCCGCCTGGCGCTGCTGCACGATGTGCAGGGCGAATTCACCGCGGGTGTGCAGGACGGCCTCTACCAGGTGCGCATCACGCTGCCTGCACCGGCCGCGCTGCCGCCGCGAGAGAGCAGCGCGCCGCGCCCGGGCGGCGGCCGCAGCCGCAGCCGCCACCGCAACAGCCCCGAAGCCAGCGCGCGCCGCAGCGCCGTGCCACCCCAGAGCGCCTCCTTGGCACCAGACCACCATGAACATCCTGATCGTTGACGACGAAGCCCTGGCCCGCAGCCGCCTGCGCACCCTGCTGGCCGACTGCGCGGACACCCAGCGCATCACCGTGGCCGAGGCGTCCAACGCCGCCGAAACCATGGCGCACCTGGGCCCCACGGGCGGGCGGGCGTTCGATGTGGTGCTGCTGGACATCCACATGCCGGGGCAGGACGGCCTGGCCCTGGCCCACACGCTGCAAACCCTGCCGCAGCCGCCGGCCGTGGTGTTCGTGACGGCCCATGCCGACCACGCCGTGAGCGCGTTCGAGCTGGACGCCGTGGACTACCTGACCAAGCCCGTGCGCCGCGAACGGCTGCAGCAGGCGCTGGCCAAGGTGCAGCGCAGCACCCGCGTGCCCCTGCCCGCCGCCCCCGCCGACCCGGAGGATGGCGAGACCCTGCTGATCCAGGACCGGGGCCGCACCGAGCGCCTGCCGCTCAGCGAGGTGCTGTATTTCAAGGCCGAGCAAAAGTATGTGACGGTGCGCACCGCCACCCGCAGCTACATCATGGACGGCGCGCTGAGCGAGCTGGAGAGCCGGTTTGCCACGCGCTTCCTGCGCATCCACCGCAATGCGCTGGTGGCCCGGCGCGCCGTGCGTGCGCTGGAGAGACACCACGACGAGGCCGAGGGCGAAGGCTGGGCCGTGCGCCTGCAGGGCTCGACCGAGCTGCTGCTGGTGTCGCGCCGGCAGGTGGCGGCCGTGCGGGAAGAGCTGGGCCGTTGAGAAGCCCCGGGGTGCGCCGCACGCCGGCGCTGCGCGGTGGTCGGCCGCATGCCTCTGCCGAGGCCGCGCCTGGGTTATTACTCTTATTTTGATAGCTGTCAGCGCTTATCCATAAAGCGCTGGAGGCTAAAAAGACTTGAAAAAATCTAGTGCCCGCCGTGCGCCAACCCGCTCACGGCGGTGACGATGGCCATGCCCGCCAGCAGCCAGGCGATCTGTGCGACGGTCTCGCGGGCGGTGAGGCGCTTTTGCAGCTGCGGGATCAGGTCGGCCAGGGCCACGTACACGAAGCTGCTCGACGCCACGGCCAAGAAGTACGGCAGCAGGTCCTGCAGCTGCCCGACCAGGAAGTAGCCCACCGCCCCGCCCAGGGCCGTCACCGCGCCCGCCAGCGACACCTTGACCAGCGCAATGCGGCGGCTGGGGCTCATCTGGCGCAGCACCACCAGGTCGCCCATGTGGTGAGGCACCTCGTGGGCCAGCACCGACAAGGCGGCGATCACGCCCAAGCGCATGTCCGCCAGGAAGGCCGACGCGATGAGGATGCCGTCGCCAAAGCAATGCACGCTGTCGCCGGTCAGCACCGCCCAGCCGCCTGCGCGCGGGCCGTGGTGATGGTGGTGATGTTGGTGGTGGTGCGCATGGTCGTGGTGATGGCCGGGGGCTTGGCCAGGAGCGTGGCCGTGGTCGTGCGCGGGGGCTTCGTGCGCGTGGCCGTGCGCGCCGGGCTCGGCATGGCTGTGCTCGTGCCCGTGGTGCCACAGCTCGGCCTTGTCCAGCAAGAAGAAGAACACCACCCCCACCAGCAGCGTGGCAAACAGGTCGTGCGCCCCGGCCTGGCTCTCGAACGCCTCGGGCAGCAGGTGCATGAAGGCCGTGGCCAGCAACGCGCCCGCAGCCAGGCTCAACAGGTGCTGCGGGCCCACGCTGCCGCCCCGCCCGCTCAGGCCCAGCCGCATCAGCAGGGCGGCCAGCCAGACGCTGCCAATGCCAGCAGCGAGTGTGGCCAGGATGATTGCTACCAAAGTCATAGCTAATTGCGCTTGTCTGATAAGCGGTTAAGCCTATTTTTATGCAAAGTTTCGCGCCCCCTCATGAAAGAGAGAGACAGGCAGCGAGACCCGCACAGAATCAAAAAAAGCCGCCTCATCACGAGGCGGCTGCAGCGTTCCGGGTGTGCGGCCTGAAATCTCAGACCACGCCGTGCTTGCTGAACCAAGCCAACGCCCGCTTCCAGCCGTCCTCGGCGGCTTCCTTGCGGTAGCTGGCGCGGTAGTCGGCATGGAACGCGTGGGGCGCGTCGGGGTAGATCACGAACTCGGACGCCTTGGCCTGCGGCGAACCGCTGGACAAGGCCGCTTTCATCTTATCAACCGTGTCAAGGGGGATGCCGCCATCTTTTTCGCCGTACAGGCCCAGCACCGACGCCTTGAGGATGGGCGCAACGTCCACCGGGTGCTTGGGCGTGTTTTCGTTCGACTGGCCCACCAGGCGGCCATACCAGGCCACGCCCGCCTTGACGGGGCCGTGGGCGGCATACAGCCAGGTGATACGCCCGCCCCAGCAAAAGCCGGTGATGCCCACCCGCGCGGCATCGCCGCCGTTGGCCGCCGCCCATTGCACGGCGCCGTCCAGGTCGGCCATCACCTGCGCATCGGGCACCTTGGAAACCAATTCGGCCTGGAGCTTCGCTATTTCGGTGTACTGCTTGGGGTCGCCCTGGCGGGCATACATCTCTGGTGCGATGGCCAGGTAGCCCGCCTTGGCAAAACGGCGGCAGGTGTCGGCGATGTATTCATGCACGCCAAAGATCTCCTGGATGACCAGCACCACCGGCAGCCCCGTCTTGCCCGCAGGGGCGGCGCGGTAGGCGGGCACCTTGAAGCCGTTCACCATGAAGCTGACTTCGCCCGCCGTCAGGCCGTCGGCCGGGGTGGCGATGGCCGTCTGCGCCATCACCGGCGCCGCTGCGGCCGCGTAGCCCAGGCCCAGTGCGGCCTGCAACGCGGTGCGGCGCGTGGCACCCGCTTCGGTGGAGCGCCCGGGCACCAGGGCCAGGGTGTCAGAGTGAAGATCGTCATTGAGGGACATCGGTTTCTCCAGTTCGGTGGAACGGACAAGGGGCGGAAGCACCAGGAATGCGCGGTGCCGAACGCGGCCACGGGGCGCACGGCACCGGGGGTACGGGAGTCTAGTCCACCCAGGGCTGGCCCGCGTGTGAGGGCTGCGCGCCCTGCGCATTTGCGCATATCGCAATCCAGGCCGCGCTGCTAGACTTTCTGCGACCTCCCTTCCCCCACCCGACGCAGCGTGGCCGCTGCACCGCCAAGGCCCCCTCCCCGCCCCGACGACGCCCGCCCCTGACCACGCCACCCATGACCTCGCGCCCCGCCGCTGCCCCTCTCGCGCCCCTGCTGGTGTCGGCCGGGTGTGGTGCAGCGGGCCTGGGGCTGGTGGTTGCCGCTCTCGCCGGGCACCCGGCGGTCGGCACGGCGCGGGCCCTGCTGGGCGGCGCCGGGGCTGCGCTGCTGTGGATGGCCTGCTTGTACCTGCGCCAGACGCTGCGCCTGCGGCGGGCCCGCGACAGTGCCGAGCGCGCGCGCAGCCAGCTTCTGGCCACCCTCGAAATCCTGCCCGACGGACTTGCCATCTATGACGCGCAGGACCGGCTGGTGCTGTGCAACGCGCGCTACCGCGAGGTTGTGCCCGGCACGACGGTGCCCATGGAATACGGCATTCAGTTCGAGGAAGTGCTGCGCCGCGCAGCCGAGTCGGGCGAGATCCTGGACGCGCAGGACGACATCCCCGGCTGGCTGGCCGGGCGCATGGCCCGGCACCGCTCGCCCGCCGCGCCCGAGGTGCAGGCGGTGCAGGGCGGCCGGTGGATGCAGATCACCGAAAAGCTGCTGGGCGGCGGCGGCGTGGTGGTGCTGCGGGCCGACATCACCGAGGCCGTGCTCAAGGAACGCGCGCTGACCGAGGCCCTGAACCAGGCCGAGCTGGCCGAACGCCGCCTGCGCGAGGCGGTGAATGCCATGCCCGCCGGGCTCGACATCTATGACGAGCAGGACCGCCTGATCCTGTGCAACGACTTCATGGCCAGCCTGCGGCCCCACCTGCCGGTGGACACCTCGCTGGGCAAGACCTACGAGGAGCTGCTGCGCGAAGGCCTGAAGCACGGCATTCCTGAAGAGGCCCAGGGGCAGGAAGAGCTGTGGCTGGCCCACGAGATGGCCCTGCGCGGCCACCGCCCCGCGCCCGAGGTGCGCCACTACCCCAACGGCGTATGGATGCACATGCACGAACGCCGCACGCCGTCGGGCATGACCGTGGTGGTGCGGCTGGACATCACCGATCTCATCGAGCAGCGCCAGAAGCTGGAGGAGGCGCGCCAGGAAAGCCAGCGCATCCGCCAGCTGCTGGAGCGCGCGGTCGAAGCGCTGCCCGTGAGCATCGAGATCTTCGACCACCAGGACCGGCTGGTGCTCTACAACCAGCAGCTCTCGCGCATGTATCCGCACATGAACTACGCCGAGCACCTGGGCAAGAGCTTTGCCGAGATCCTGCGCTACTCGGTGGACCGGGGGCTGATCCCTTCGGCCCTGGGACGCGAAGAGGCCTGGATCGCCGAGCGGCTGTCCGAGCACGGCAGCCGCACCTCCACGCTGGTGCAGCGCCTGGCCGACGGCCGCTGGATCAACATCTACGAAACCCGCACCCCCGAGAACTACGTGGTGGCCGTGCGCCTGGACGTCACCGATCTCATCGAACAGCGCCAGGCCCTGGAGGCCGCGCAGACCGCCGCCCTGCAGGCACAGCAAACGCTGCAGGACGCGGTCGAATCCTTGCCCGAGGGTTTTGCGCTGTTCGATGCCGACGACCGTCTGGTGGTCTGCAACACGCAGTACCTCCGGCTATACCCCATCTCGGCGCCCATGATCGTGCCGGGCAGCACCTTTGAGCAGATTGCGCGGTACGGCGCCGAACGCGGCCAATACCCGGACGCCATCGGCGACGTGGAAGCCTGGGTGGCCCAGCGCATTGCCGACCACCGCGCCGCCGCCCATGCCGTGCTGCAGCGCCTGCCCGAAGGCCGCTGGGTGCAGGCCGACGAGCGCCGCACGCCGCAGGGCGGCATCGCCGGTGTGCGCACCGACGTGACCCAGCTGGTGCACAAGGAACAGGAGCTGGCCGCCGCCAACGCGCAGCTGGCCCTGCTGTCCACCACCGACGGCGTGACCGGCATCGGCAACCGCCGCCGCTTTGACGAGCGCCTGGCCACCGAGTGGCAGCGCTGTGGACGCCACCAGACCCCGCTGTCGGTGATCCTGGTCGACATCGACCACTTCAAGCTCTACAACGACCACTACGGCCATCTGGCCGGCGACGAGTGCCTGCGCCATGTGGCCCAGCTGCTGCAGGGCATGACGCGCCGCGCCGACGAGGTGGCCGCCCGCTACGGCGGCGAGGAATTCGTGCTGCTGCTGCCCGACGTGCCACAGGCTGACGCCATTGCCATGGCCCGGCGCTGCATGGCAGGCCTGCGCGACGCGGCCCTGGCCCATGCGCGCTCGCCCACCGCGCCCGTGATCACGCTCAGCATGGGCATTGCCACCATGGTGCCGCGCGCCGACCGGGGCTCCGACACCTTGGTGCAGGCGGCCGACGCCGCCCTGTACCGCGCAAAATCCGCCGGGCGCAACCGGTTTGAGGTGTTCGACCCCGCCCCGTGACGGGCGCCTGAACGCATGCCGATCGGCTTGGTCCCGGCCGTTGACGCGCGATTGAACGCTTGCACTTACGCCGACATCGATGGCCGCGCCGCGATAGCAGCGCGCCAG
This sequence comes from Paracidovorax sp. MALMAid1276, assembly GCF_049198005.1. Taxonomy (NCBI): domain Bacteria; kingdom Pseudomonadati; phylum Pseudomonadota; class Betaproteobacteria; order Burkholderiales; family Comamonadaceae; genus Paracidovorax; species Paracidovorax sp. MALMAid1276. The sequence continues at coordinate 31,851 of NZ_JBMIRS010000201.1, forward strand.
CGCAGCAGGTGCGGGTGCTGGTCGCCCGGCTTGTGCTTGACCACACGCGCAAAGTCCACAGCCACCACGGCCGTGATGTCGGCCACGCTGAAGCGGTCGGTGGCAATGAAGTCGCGGTGCGCCAGGCGCTCGTTGAGCAGGTTGAAAAACTGGCCCACACGCACCAGCCCGCGCTCGGCCAGGGCCGGGATCTGCGGGTAGTCCACCGCGCCGGGCAGCGCCCGGTTGGCCATGGCGGGTGCGCTGTTGCGCAGCGCCTCGGCGATGGCCTGCAGGCCCTCGAACTCCATGCGCCAGTTCCAGCTGGCTATCTCTGCCTTTTCAGCGGGCGTCTCGCCCAGCAGCGCTGGCTGGGGGTAGCGCGCCTCGACATAGGCGGTGATCGCCGCGTTGTCCGTCAGCAGCAAGCCGTCTTCGGTGCGCAACGCGGGCACGGTGCACTGCGGATTGATCTGCCGATAGGCCTCGCCCAGCTGTTCGCCATTGCGCAGGTCCACCTGCACGGTGTCGTGGGCCACACCCTTTTCAGCCAGCAGGATGCGCGCCCGGCGCGGGCTGGGCGCCGTGGCGCAGTCGTACAAAGTGATCATGGGGACGCCTTGCAAAAAGAACACTCAGCGTGCGGGTGACGAAGAAGCGGCTGCGGCCGCCGCAGCCGCTTCGATTTTGTCCTGCGTCTTGGCGTCGAAGTCGCTCGCCTCATGCCGCTCGCGCAGCTGGCTGGCCGGGTCGCCCTGCACCCGGTTCACCTTGCGGCCCCGCTGCACCGCAGCGCGCTTGGCAATCTGCTCTGCCCAGCGCACCACATGCGTGTATTCATGCACCTGCAAGAACTCGCCTGCGTTGTAGGCCTGGCCCTTCACCAACAAGCCGTACCACGGCCAGATGGCGATGTCCGCCACCGTGTACTCGCTGCCCCCCACATACTCGTTGTCGGCCAGGCGCTGGTTCAGCACATCCAGCTGGCGCTTGACCTCCATCGCGTAGCGGTTGATGGGGTATTCGTACTTCTCGGGCGCATAGGCATAGAAGTGCCCAAAACCACCGCCCAGAAACGGCGCACTGCCCATCTGCCAAAACAGCCACGACAGGCACTCGGCCCGCGCCGCGCCATCCTTGGGCAAAAAGGCACTGCCAAACTTCTCGGCCAGGTACATCAGAATGGCGCCGGACTCAAACACCCGCACCGGATTGGCAGGGTCGGTGCGGTCCAGCAGCGCCGGAATCTTGGAGTTGGGGTTCACAGAAACAAAGCCGCTGCCGAACTGCTCCCCTTCGTTGATGCGGATCAGCCACGCGTCGTACTCCGCCCCGCTGTGGCCCAGCGCCAGCAGCTCCTCCAGCATCACGGTCACCTTCACGCCATTGGGCGTGCCCAGCGAATACAGCTGCAGCGGGTGGCGCCCTACGGGCAATTCCTTGTCATGCGTAGCCCCGGCAACGGGGCGGTTGATGCTGGCGAAGTGGCCGCCGTTTTCTTTGTTCCATTGCCAGATGGCGGGGGGGGTGTAGGGAGCTTGATCGGGCATGCATGTCTCCGGGCGTAGAGGTGGACTGCGCCAACAGCGCAGGGGGATCACGAACGAGTTTATCCAGCCATTTCGCGCCGCCTACCCGTTGGGGACTTTGCGGTCTGCCGGATGATGGACGCCGTCCAGTACGCGCACGGGTTCCAGTACAAACGGGTTTTCCAGACCCTCCAGACAGCCGATGTTGAAACTGAATTCCTCCGGATTCGATCGTCTTTGGTGATGGGTGTAGATGCCGCAGACGGCGCAGAAGTAGTGCTTGGCGGTCATGGTGTTGAACTGGTAGAGCTTGAGCTGGTCTTCGCCCTTCACGACCTTGAGCCCTTGCACAGGCACTGAAGCCACGATGGCGCCGCGTCGGCGGCACATGGAGCACGTGCAGTGGCGAGGGTCCACCAGCCCGCTGGGCAAGTCCAGCTCGATCTGCACGGCTCCGCAATGGCATGACGCTTTGTGAATCGGGTTGATTTTCATGGAGCGACTCCTGCGGTGGTGGAAAAATTCAGTTCAGCTCAATGCGCCTTGTCCCAATTCGCCCCCACCCCCACCTCCGCCAATAAAGGCACCTTCAGCGCCGCCACCTCCGCCATCAGGCGCGGGATGTGGGTCTTGAGCCAGTCCACCTCGCCCTCGGGCAGCTCAAACACCAGTTCGTCGTGCACCTGCATGATCATTTGGATGCTGGGCTTGTGGGCGTCCAGCTCTTTTTGCACGGCCACCATGGCCAGCTTGATGAGGTCGGCCGCTGTGCCTTGCATGGGCGCGTTGATGGCGGCGCGCTCGGCCCCGGCGCGGCGGGGGCCGTTGGGGGAGTTGATCTCGGGCAGGTACAGGCGGCGGCCGAACACGGTCTCGACGTAGCCCATGGATTTGGCGGCGGCCTTGGTGTCGTCCATGTACTGCTTCACGCCGGGGTAGCGCTGAAAGTACCGATCGATGTAGGCGGCAGCGGCCTTGGTCTCGATGCCGAGGTTCTTGGCCAGACCAAAGCTGCTCATGCCGTAGATGAGGCCGAAGTTGATGACCTTGGCGTAGCGGCGTTGCTCGCTGGTGACCTGGTCCACCTCCACCCCAAACACTTCGGCAGCGGTGGCGCGGTGCACGTCCAGCCCGGCGTGGAAGGCGTGCAGCAGCGAGTGGTCGCCGCTCAGGTGGGCCATGATGCGCAGCTCGATCTGCGAGTAGTCGGCGCTGGCAATCACGCGGCCGGCGGGTGCCACAAAGGCCTCGCGCACACGGCGGCCTTCAGGCGTGCGGATGGGGATGTTCTGCAGGTTGGGGTCGTTGCTGGACAAGCGGCCCGTCACCGCCACGGCCTGCGCGTAGTGCGTGTGCACGCGGCCGGTGCGTGGCAGGGCCAACTGGGCCAGCTTGTCGGTGTACGTGCCCTTGAGCTTGACCAGGCTGCGGTGCTCCAACAGCTTGGCGGGCAGGGGGTAGTCCTCGGCCAGCTTTTCCAGCACTTCTTCGTCGGTGCTGCGGGCGCCGGTGGCCGTCTTCTTCACCACGGGCATGCCCAGCTTGTCGAAGAAGATTTCGCCCAGCTGCTTGGGGCTGCTCAGGTTGAAGGGCTGGCCTGCAATCTCATACGCCTCGGTTTCCAGCTGCAGGATGCGCTGGCCCAGTTCGTGACTTTGCGCGGCCAGCGTGGGCGCGTCGATCAGCACGCCGTTGCGTTCGATGCGGTACAGGGCTTCGCTGCTGGCAATCTCCAGTTCGTAGATAAAGCGCAGCTTGTCATCCGCCTGCAGCAGGGGCCACAGGGCGTTGTGCACGTCCAGGGTCTGGTCGGAGTCTTCGCACGAATACGCTGCGGCCTTGTCCACCGGCACCTGCGCAAACGGGATCTGGTGCGCGCCTTTGCCGCACAGGTCTTCGTAGGTGATGCCTTTGCGGCCGGTGTGGCGTTCGGCCAGGCTGGTCAGGTTGTGGGGCTTGTGCACTTCAAGCACATAGCTTTGCAGCATGGTGTCGTGCGCGTAGCCCTGCACTTCGATGCCGTGGTTGGCAAACACGTGGCGGTCGTATTTGATGTGCTGGCCCAGCTTGGGGTGCTGGGCGTCCTCCAGCCAGGGCTTGAGGCGGGCCAGCACCTCGTCCAGCGGCAGCTGCGCGGGCGCATCGGGCCCTTCGTGGCGCAGGGGGATGTAGGCGGCCTCGCCGGGCTGCACGCTGAAGCTGATGCCGACGATTTGCGCGCGCACTTCGTCCAGCGAGTCGGTCTCGGTGTCGATGGCCGTGAGCGGAGCCTTGCGCAGGCGCTCCAGCCACTGGTCGAAGTCGGCCCAGTTGAGGATGGTGTCGTACACCACGGTACGCTGCTGCGCCTCTTCGGCCACGGTGCTGGCCGAATGGTCGGCAAACAGGTCGCCACTCTGGCCGGGCATGGCGACGGTGGGGGCCGTGGTGGCGGGGGCCGCGCCACCCTTGATGGCGCTGGCCAGGCCCTTGAAGCCGTACTTATCGTAGAACGGCAGCAGGTCCACGTTGTCCGGCGCGTCCAACGTGATGTCATCAAACGCGGGCAGGCCGGGGATGTAGTCGGCCAGCGCACAGTCGGTCTTCATGGCGACCAGCTGGCGGCTCAAGGCCAGTTGGCCACTGGCAATCGCCTCACGCAGATTGTTGCCCGCCACGCCCTTGATGGCGTCCGCGTTGGCAATCAGCTGGTCGAGTGAGCCGTATTCTTCCAGCCACTTGGCGGCGGTCTTGGGGCCCACCTTGGCAACGCCGGGCACGTTGTCCACGGCATCACCCACCAGCGCCTGGTAGTCCACCATCTGCGCGGGGGGCACACCAAACTCGGCCGTCACGCCCGCCACGTCGCGGCGCTTGCCGCTCATGGTGTCGATGATGGTGATGTGCTCGTTGACCAGTTGGCTCAAATCCTTGTCGCCGCTGGACACGATGACCTCCATGCCCTGTGCGGCCGCCATGTGGGCCAGGGTGGCGATCACGTCGTCGGCCTCCACGCCGGGCACGGCCACCACCCTCCAGCCCAGCAAGTCCACCACCTGGTGAATGGGCTCGATCTGGCTGCGCAGGTCGTCGGGCATGGGTGAACGCGTGGCCTTGTATTCGGTGTACAACGCGTCGCGGAAGGTGGGGCCGGATGCATCGAACACGCACACGGCGTAGTCGGCCACCACCTCCTTGCGCAGCGCCTGCATCATGTTGATCATGCCGCGGATGGCGCCCGTGGCTGCGCTGGTCATGTCGCCCGGCACGGCCCGCAGGTCGGGCATGGCGTGGTAGGCGCGGTAGAGATAGCTGGAGCCATCCACCAGCACCAGGGTCTTTTTGTTGCTCATGCGGGCGATTGTGCACGGGGCCGCCGACCGCAGGCAGCGCTCTACAATCGCCCGATGCGCGCCGCCCCACTCCCCATTCACCTTGTTCTGCTGCTGGGCCTGGCCAGCGGCGCCGCCCTGGCCCAGACTGCAGGGCAAAACAGCCCGCAAGGCGCACCCAGTCAGCGCGAGCCGCTACAAAATCCTGAGCAACTGTCGGGTCGCGGCAACCAGCGCACCGAGCGCATCCAGATCGAAGACGCTGGCAGCCGTGTGGATGAGCTGCGCGTGGGCGGCCAGACGCAGATGATTTCCGTGCAGCCCAAGACGGGCAACATGCCCAGCTACGAAGTGCAGTCGCCCGACGGTGCACGCAGCCGCGCGGGCAGCCACAACGGCGCCGAAACCAACACCGCCCCGCGCGTCTGGAACGTGCTGAAGTTCTGACGGCCTGCGCACACCCGCGCCCGCCCGTCGTCAGCCCGCCGTCCCCCTTCGTGGCGCAAGCGCGCCGTCCTTTTTTATTCGCCCCCTCTGAGCCATGGCCGTTTTCACCGAAGTCTCCACCGCCGAGGCGCAAGACCTGCTGCGCCGTTTGCAACTGGGTGAGCTGGTAGCGCTGCGCGGCATCGAGGGCGGGATCGAAAACACCAACTACTTTCTCACCAGCGACCAGGGCGAGTTCGTGCTCACCCTGTTCGAGCGCCTGACGGCCGAGCAGCTGCCGTTCTACCTGCACCTGATGAAGCACCTGGCGCATGGCGGCGTGCCCGTGCCCGACCCGCGCGCCGACAAGGCCGGTGACATCCTGCACACGGTGTGTGGCAAACCGGCGGCCGTGGTGAACAAGCTGCGCGGCAAGAGCCAGCTGGCGCCGCAGGGCGTGCATTGCGCGGCCGTGGGCACCATGCTGGCGCGCATGCACCTGGCGGGCCGCGGGTTTGACCGCCACCAGCCCAATCTGCGCGGCCTGCCCTGGTGGAACGAAACCGTGCCCGTGGTGCTGCCGCACATCGATGCCGCGCAAAGCGCGCTGCTGCGGTCCGAACTGGCCTACCAGAACCACGTGGCCGCCAGCGCCTCCTACGCCGCCCTGCCGCGCGGGCCCGTGCATGCCGACCTGTTCCGCGACAACGTGATGTTTGACGGCGAAGCGCTGACCGGCTTTTTCGACTTCTACTTTGCGGGCGTGGACACCTGGCTGTTTGACCTGGCCGTGTGCCTGAACGACTGGTGCATCGACCTGCCCACGGGCGCGCACGATGCCGAACGCGCCCAGCGCATGCTGGACGCCTACCAGGCCGTGCGCCCGCTGACCGGCGCCGAGCGCGAGCTGCTGCCGGCCATGTTGCGCGCTGGCGCGCTGCGGTTCTGGGTGTCGCGCCTGTGGGACTTTTACCTGCCGCGCGAGGCCTCCATGCTCAAGCCGCACGACCCCACGCACTTCGAGCGCGTGCTGCGCCACCGCGTGGCGCACCCTGTGCACGCCTGATCGCCCCACCCGGCCACCCGGCCACCCCGCCGCCCTGCCCCTGCGCCGCCGCCGGAATCGGCGGCTGGGGTAAATTCCTGCCATCCCGCATTCCAGCCCTTTGCCGCAGCGCCCCGGCGCAGCAGCCAGGGCGGCATGACCGGCCTCTTCTCCCGTCTTTCTGCCCACCATCACTGTTTTTCATGAAACTGCACATCGTCCCCGCCCGCACCGGCATGTCCTGGGTCAAGCTCGGCATCCGGGCGTTCTGGCGGCAGCCCATGGCGCTGGCGGCGCTGTTTTTCATGACCATGGCGTCCATGTCGCTGGCCACCATGGTGCCGCTGGTGGGTCCGGCCATTGCGCTGGCGCTGCTCCCCTCGGCCACGCTCGCGATGATGGTGGCGGCCGCCGAGGCTACGCAGGGGCGGTTTCCCACGCCTGCGGTGCTGCTGGTGGCGTTTCGCACCGGGCGCCAGCGGCTGCGCGACATGCTGGTGCTGGGCGCGCTGTACGCCGCAGGGTTTCTCGGGGTGATGGGGCTGTCGGCGCTGATCGACGGCGGACAGTTTGCACAGGTCTACCTGGGTGGCGCCAAGCTGACGCCCGAAGTGGCGCAAGACGCGGCGTTCCAGAGCGCCATGTGGCTGTCGCTGGTGCTGTACCTCCCGCTGTCGCTGCTGTTCTGGCATGCGCCGGGCCTGGTGCACTGGCATGGCGTGCCGCCCGTGAAGGCGCTGTTCTTCAGCATCGTGGCCTGCGCGCGCAACTTTGGCGCCTTCCTGGTCTACGGCCTGGGCTGGATGGGCGTATTTCTGCTGGGTGGCATGGCTATTGCCACGGTTTCGGCGCTGCTGACCGTGGCGGGCCTGGGCGGCTCGGCCGCCGGCGGCATCATGGTCGGCGCGGCCCTGATGATGGCAGCCATGTTCTTCACCTCGGTGGTGTTCACCTTCCGCGATTGCTTCGAGCCCCCTTCCACCCCCTCCCGAGAGGCGCCCCGCAATGACACACCCGACGAACCCGCACCCCGCCCCGACGAGCCACCAGCTTCTGGGCCGCACTGAGCGCGAGCTGTACTGGTTCCAGCGGCGCAGCCTGCTCGCTGCCGCTGCGGCCTGGACGGCCGCCGGGGGCTGGCCGGCCGCGTGGGCCCAGCAGCGCAGCAACATCGTGGAGCTGCGCGGAGACGTGCAGCACAACGGGCAAACGCTGGCGGCGGGCACGCCGGTGAGCATTGCGCCCGGCGACCGTGTGGAGACCGGCCCGGGCTCCAGCGTGGTGTTTGCCGTGGGCGACAGCGCCTTCATGGTGCGGCAGAACTCGCGCGTGGCGCTGGAGGGCGAGACGCCCACCGCCGTCAAGGTGCTGCGGGTGCTGACAGGCGCCGTGGCCAGCGTGTGGGGCAAGGGCACGGACCGGCAGGTGGTGCTGCCCACGGCCACGGCAGGCATTCGTGGCACGGGGGTCTATGCCGAGGTGTTTGCCGATCAGGCGAACCGGGGCTATTTCTGCAACTGCTACGGCACGGTGGAGCTGGCGGCAGGCGGCGACCGCGTGCTCAGCCAGTCCGACTACCACCAGGCGTTCTGGGCCGAACCCGAGCCGCGCGCGGGCCGGCTGCTGACGCCCGCCGGCGCCATCAACCACACCGATGAGGAGCTGGAGTTCCTGGCCGGCCTGGTGCAGCAGCGCACCGCCTGGCAGATCGCGGGGCGCAAGGGCGTCAAGGACGGGCGGGGGCGGATGGACTACTCGGCGCCTGCCCCGGCCCCCGCGCCAGGCACACCCGCCCCGGCCCCCCGGCCGTCCTCGGACCCGGCCCAGAGCACCTACTGACGGGCCCACCGCGGCGGCGGGCGGCGGAATTTCAGATAATTTTTGGCTTCAGCGCTTACTGGATAAGGGCTGACAGCTACACCATTTATAGCAACACATTCTCCATCGTTGCCCAGCGCAGAGCCACAGGCAAACGCAACGGCAACGGCAAAGGGCCTGCAACCTCCGGCTGCAAGCCCTTCCGATCCGGGTTCGACGCAAGCCACCGCCTCACGGAGGCGGCGGCTGCGCTCTTCTCCCACCCATCAAAAACGGATCACAACCGATCAGGTACCGATCAAGTACCGATCACGCCGCCATCGTTCTTGGTGATCACGATGGTGGCCGAGCGGGGGCGCTTGCCCGCGCCGTAACCGGCGTTGGCGGGCCACTGGCTGGTGTACTTGGCGGGGTCGCCCACGTCCGCCATGGCGGTGGTTTCGCCCGGGTGCTGGATGTTCACGAAGATGGCCTTGCCGTCAGGCGTTTCGGCCAGGCCCGTGATCTCGCTGCCCTTGGGGCCGACCAGGAAGCGCTTGAGCGTGGTGTCGGTGGCGGCCTTGCCCACGGGGGTCACGATCTCCAGCTTGCTGCCGTCGGTCTTGGTGTAGCTCAGCGTCTTCTTGCCGCCATCGCCCACCTGGCCGGGCACTGCGGCCAGCATCATGCAGTTGGTCACGTCGGTATAGGCGCCGTCGTCGGTCTGGATCCAGCAGATGCCCGTGGCCTTGCTGAACACCAGGCCGTCAGGGCTGGAAAAGTCCTGGTCGGCCGTGAGGGACGACAGGTTGACCATGGCCTTGTCGGCACCGGCTTCGGAGCCGAACAGGTACACGTCCCAGCTGAAGCTGGTGGTGCTGCTGCCTTCCTTCAGGCGCACCAGGTGGCCGTTGGGGTTGCCGTTCTGCGCCGTCGTGCCCTTCATGTCGGTGTACGCGCGGGGGTTGGCGGCGTCGGGCAGATATTGGCTGCTGCTGGGGTTGATGCTGCGGTTGCTGTTGTTGGTCAGCGTGAAGTAGATCTCGCCATTGGCCGGGTTCACCGCGTTCCACTCGGGGCGGTCCATCTTCGTGGCGCCCACGGCATCGGCCGCCAAGCGGGTGTTGATGACGATGTCGGCCGCGTCGGCGAACTTGTAGGTGGCGTAGTTGGCGATGGCGGTGTTCGACAGGCTCAGTTCCACCCAGGTGCCCGTGCCGTCGGCGTTGAACTTGGCGACATACAGCTTGCCGCTGTCCAGGTACTTGTCGCCCACGGCCAGGCGGTCGGCGGCGGTGGCGTCTGCCGCGTTCCACAGCGCCGTGGAGACGAACTTGTAGATGTATTCGCCGCGCGAGTCGTCGCCCATGTACACGGTGATGGGCTGGCCGGCCTCCACCTTGCCGAAGGCGGCGCTCTCGTGCGCAAAGCGGCCCAGGCCGGTGCGCTTCTTCGCCATGCGGGTCTTGTCATAGGCGTCGATCTCGACGATGTAGCCCATGCCGTTCATCTCGTTGCGGTAGTCGTCGCTGCCGTCGGCAGACGTGCCGGTCTTGCTGTTGTTCCAGCGCTGGTACTTGTCGGCCGTGCCGCCGGTCTCCCAGCCGTGGCGCGACGCCGCGCCCTGCGCGCGGCCATAGCGGTTGAGGGCCGTCACGCTCTTGTCGTTGCCGCGCGCGGCGTTGTCGGCCGCGGCACGCGTGAAGTAGCCGAACCAGTTCTCTTCGCCGGTCAGGAAGGTGCCCCACGGCGTCTTGCCCGTGCCGCAGTTGTTCAGCGTGCCGCGGGTCATCACGCCGGTGGGCGAATACTTGGTGACCAGCTGGGCATGGCCGCGCGCAGGGCCCGAAATCTCGATGGGGCTGAGCGAGGTCAGGCGGAAGTTCAGCGCCGAGCCGGGCACATAGGCCCACTTGCCGCCAGACTTGGCCACTTCGATCACGGCAATGCCGTGGATGTCGGTTTCCTTGTCAACTTCTGCCGCAGGACGGGGCAGCGTGGACGTGCCGCCATTGGCGTGCAGGAAGAACGAGGACAGCTTCTCGTCCGTGGTGGCTTCGTGGTTGATGGCCAGCAGGCCGCGCTCGGTGGCGCTGTCGCTGCGCTTGCCGTCTGCGCCCAGGCCAAACCATTCCATGCCGTCATGGTGGTCACCGGCGCGCTTGTCGAAATCGGCGTCGGTGCCGTCGTTCTTGTAGGCCGCAACGCCCGACGCAATCGGGTCGCCCAGTGCAAACAGCACGCTGGCGGTATAGCCGGCAGGCACGGCCACCACGTCGGCCAGGCTCTTGGGCACAGCGCCAAAGCCGAGCAGCTTGGGGGCTGCCGGAGGCGGCTCCACCACGGCCGCGTCACTGCCGCCGCCGCAGGCCGTCACGCCAAAGCCAGCCAGCACGGCCGTGCCCACCGATCCCACGCCGCCCCGCAGCAGGCCCCGGCGCGACAGGCGTGCACCCAGCACATCCTCGAACGTCGGGTTGGCAGAGGTGTTGGAGTGTTCGTTGTTGAAGTCAATCGCCTGCTCGGGCGCATCCACGCGGTGGGTCATCGGAGTTCCTCGGGGGGTGTGGGTTGTTACAAAACCCCTGGAGCGTAGAAACACGGGATGACGCAGCCATGAAGCTTTTGCGGCGGTTTGATGACAGGGGCCCATCCCGCGTATGAGCCGAGAAATTCAAATGCGAATCACTACTATTTGTATAATCGCGCATGGGGCTCCGCCCTTCACGGCCCTCCACGCCCCCGCTGCGGTGGCGCCGTGCGCACGAAGCGGCCCGGCCGCATACGTCTTTTCGCCCTGACCCATCGACCCATTCACCCATTTGTCCCCTTGATGCACCGCCTGCCGCGCGTGCCCCCCCGCCGTCGATCGCGCCTTTCAGTGCGCCGTGGCTGCAACGCTGTTGTACCGCTGCCCGACGGCCATGGCCCGCGTGCAAGCACACATGCATTCACCCTTTTCGGAGATCCTGGCATGGCCCACCCGCACCGCTCCCTGTTTTCGCACACCGTCCTGATCGCCGCCCTGTCGCTCGGGGGTTGGGCCCACCACGCAGGAGCCCAAACCGCACCGCCGCCCTCCGTGCAGGCATCTGCCGTGAGCGCACAGGCGGTGGCGGCGCACTACGGCCACCTGGTGCATGCCAACTACACCGACACTCTGGTGGCCGCCAAAGCCCTGCAGGCGGCCGTTCAGGCCTTCACCGCCAGGCCCTCGGCCGAAGGCCTGGCTGCGGCCCGCAAGGCCTGGCTGGCCGCACGCGAGTTCTATGGCCAGACCGAGGCCTTTCGCTTCTACGGCGGCCCCATCGACGACGACAACGGCCCCGAGGGCCGCATCAACGCCTGGCCCATGGACGAGTCCTTTGTGGACAGCGTGCAGGGCAAGCCGGGCGCGGGCCTGGTCAACAACCCCAAGTTCACCATCAACAAGAAGAACCTGTCGGCCCAGAACGAGCGCGGCGGCGAAGAGAACATCGCCACCGGCTGGCACGCCATCGAGTTCTTCCTGTGGGGCCAGGACCTGTCCGACACCGGCCCGGGCGACCGCAGCTTTGAAGACTTCGTGGACGGCAAGGCCAAGAATGCCGACCGCCGCCGCCAGTACCTGAACGTGGTGACCGACCTGCTCATCGACGACCTTGGCACGCTGGTGAAAGCCTGGGCCCCCGACGCCAAGAACAACTACCGCTCGCGCTTTGCCAAGGGCGGGCGCGAGTCGGTGCGCAAGATGCTGGTGGGCCTGGGCTCGCTGTCGCGCGGTGAACTGGCCGGGGAGCGGCTGGAAGTGGCGCTCAACAGCCAGGACCAGGAAGACGAGCACTCGTGCTTCTCGGACAACACGCACCGTGATGCGGTGACCAATGCCCTGGGCATCCAGAACGTGTGGCTGGGCCAATACCGGCGTGCCGATGGCACGGTGCTGCAGGGCCCGTCGCTGCGCGACCTGGTGGCCGCCAAGGACGCCGCCGTGGCCGACAAGGCCACACAGCAGATCGCCGCGTCGGTGGCTGCGGCCGAAGCCATCCAGGCGCCGTTCGACCGGGAGATCATCGGCGGCAAGGACGGGCCCGGCCGCCTGCGCATCCAGAAAACCATCGACAGCCTCACGCAACAGAGCAAAGACCTGGTGGCCGCTGCCAACGCCATCGGCATCACCCGCCTGACGCTGGTGCAGCCCTGAAGGACCGCATGCAGCCATTGCGAGCCATGGGCCGCCAGCGCAGCCTGCGCCTGGCAGCCGCCAGCATTGCCGTGGGCGCCCTCGGGGGGTTCGGGGTGATCGCGGCCTTGACCGCCGCACCGCAGCCCGACCCGCTGGGCGAGAAGACCGGCGGCGACACCACGGTGTATGCCACCGGGCGCAATGCCTTTTCGTTCCCCGCCGCCAACCTGGAAGACGCGGAGCGCACACGCTTCGTCATCGGCAACTCGTTCTTCAAGCGCAACTGGGTGGAGGCACCGGCATCCACCAAGGCGCGCGACGGCCTGGGGCCGCACTTCATCGCGCGCTCGTGCGGCGGCTGCCACGTGCAAGATGGGCGTGGCGAGCCGCCGGCCATCTTCAACCGGCTGGGAGACACCCAGGACCCCACCGTGGCGCTGCTGATCCGCCTGTCCGTCCCCGGCACCGACATGCACGGCGGCCCGAAGCCCGACGCGGTGTATGGCGACCAGTTCAACAACGCGGCCATCCAGGGCGTGAAGCCCGAGGGCCGCGTGACGCTGCGCTACGAAACCATTGCGGGCAAGTTCGCCGACGGCACTCCCTACAGCCTGCTCAAGCCCATCTACGGGTTTACCGACCTGGGCTATGGCCCCCTGCACCCCGAGGTGATGGCGAGCCCGCGCATCGCACCGCAGATCATTGGCGTGGGCCTGCTCGAAGCCATTGCCGAGGCCGACATTCTGGCCAACGCGGCCGACCAGGCCGCCGCGCCCGGCCCCATCAAGGGCGTGCCCAACAAGGTGTGGGACGCGCCGTCGGGCCGCATGATGACGGGCCGCTTCGGCTGGAAGGCCAACGTGGCCACCATCGCGCACCAGACGGGTGGCGCCTTTCAGGGCGACATGGGCATCACCTCGCGCCACTTTGCGCACGAGACCTGCACGCCCGCGCAGAAGGACTGCCTGGCCGCACCCAGCGGCAAAAGCGCCAGCGCCCATGGCCAGTCCGGCGTGGAGATCGACGACAAGACGCTGGCCGACGTGGTCTTCTACCAGGCCACGCTGGCCCCGCCCGCGCGCCGCAATGTGAACGACGCGCAGGTGCTGCGCGGCAAGGCCTTGTTTGCGCAGGCGCAATGCGCCACCTGCCACCGGCCCAGCTATGTCACGCAGGGCGGCCCGTTCCCCGCATTGACCAGCAAGGCCCTGAACGGCCAGCGCATCTGGCCCTACACCGACCTGCTGCTGCACGACATGGGCGAGCGGCTGGCCGACGGCCGGCCCGACTTTGGCGCCAACGGCCGCCAGTGGAAGACGCCGCCGCTCTGGGGCACGGGCCTGATCAAGGACGTGAACGGCCACACCCGGCTGCTGCACGACGGCCGCGCGCGCGGTGTGCTCGAAGCCATTCTGTGGCACGGCGGCGAAGCCGAGGCCGCCAAGGATGAGGTGCTGAAGATGAAGAAGGCGGACCGGGACGCACTGGTGAAATTCGTGGAGTCGCTATGAAGAAGAAAACGCGTTTGCGCCTTCTGGCGGCAAGCCTCTGGCTGACCGCATTGCCCCTGGCTGCGCTGCCCGCCGCTGCACAGGCCCAGGCGCCCACCCCGGCCTGGCAGCGCAATGCGGTGCCGTTTTACGACACCGTGCACGCGCTGCAAGGCCTCTACAGCCACTGGGCCCTGCCCCGCGCCCAAGACTTTGACCGCAGTGCGCGCGCGCTGGCGCCCGCCATCGCCTCGCTGTGCGACGCACAGGGCCACGAGGGCAAGGCCGCGCTGGACGCGGCCCGCAGCGCCTGGCAGACCACCACCCGCGCGTGGGAGCGGCTGTCCGCCGTGTCGGTGGGCCCGGTCATCGCGCGGCGCAGCCAGCGCGCCATCGACTTCACACCCACCCGCCCTGCGCTCATCGACAAAGCCATCGTCGCCCAGCCGCAGGGCGCCAAGGCGTTTGAACGCATCGGCACCCCCGCCAAGGGCCTGCCCGCGCTGGAATGGCTGCTGTACACGCGCCCCGTGCAGCCCGGCAGCCCCGCCTGCCGCTACGCCCACGAGGTGGCGCAGGACGTGGCCCGCGAAGCCGCCGCGCTGGAGAGAGACTTTGCCGACGCGGCCACCACCGACTGGGGCGCCGAGGACGAGCAGGCGGCCTCCACCCAGGCCATCAGCGAATTCGTGAACCAGTGGGTGGGCGGCATCGAACGCCTGCGCTGGGCCCAGATGGAAAAGCCGCTGCGCGCAGCGCAGGGCAGCAAGGCACCCGAGTACCCCCGCAGCGCCAGCGGCGCCACCCTGCCCGCCTGGGCGGCCACCTGGGACGGCCTGCGCAGCATGACCGTGCTACCCACTGGCGCCGACATGCCCGCGCCGGGCCAGGCGCTGGTTCCGCTGGAGATGTACCTGCGCGGCAAGGGCCTCAACCCCCTGGCCGACAAGCTGCGGACGGCGGCCGACAAGGTCGACGCGTCCATGGCCCAGGTGCAAAAGAGCGGCCTCCAGAACAAGGCCGCCATTCAGCAGACCGCCAAGGACCTCGCGGCGCTGAAATACCTGGCCGAGTCGGAAGTGGCGCCCGCGCTGCAGGTGAGCATCGGTTTTTCGGATGCTGACGGTGACTAGAGCCCTGCCTGCATCCAACCCACAGGGCAGTCGGCGCCACGCCCTCCTTACCCTTGCCGGCCTGGGGGCCTGGGCGTTGGTGCCCGGCACGGCCCACGCGAAAGCAGGCGGCCAGCGCGTCCAGCTTGCCGCTGCATGGGAACACCAAGGCCGCTTTTACATCGGGCTGCTGACAGCGAAGGCAGGCGAAGGCCAGCCGCTCGCGGTGCGCGCCCGCATCGACGTGCCCACCCGCGCCCATGGCCTGGCGGTGCTGCCCGACGGCACCGTGCTGGCCGCATCGCGCCGGCCCGGTGACTGGCTGCTGCGCTGGCGCCCGGGCCACAAGGAAGAACCCCAGTGGCTGTGGCAGGACGGCGAACGCAGCTTCAACGGCCATGTGCTGCCCAGCCCCGACGGCCAGCGCCTCTACACCACCGAAACCGACATCGAAACGGGCGCCAGCTGGGTCACCGTGCGCGATGCCCGCACGCTGAAGAAGACCGCCGACTGGCCGACCCACGGCATCGACGCGCACGAGCTGATCTGGGACTGGCGCAGCCCCCGGGGCGGTCACCCCACCCTGGTCGTTGCCAACGGCGGCGTGCCCACCGCCCCCGAAACCGGCCGCGTCAAGCGCCACCTGGAACGCATGGATTCGTCCATCGTCCGCCTGGACGCGGGCACCGGCGCCCTGCTGGGCCAGTGGCGCCTGCCCGACCCGCGCCTGAGCCTGCGCCACCTGGCCTGGAGCCCCGACGAACGCACGCTGGGCATCGCCCTGCAGGCCGAGCACGACGACGCGGCCGCCAAGGACGCGGCCCCCGTGCTTGCACTGTTCGACGGCCAGCAGCTGCACACGCAGGCCACGCGCGGCCCTGCCGCCCGGCGCATCCACGGCTACGGCGGCAGCATCGCCGCCACCCCAGCAGGCTGGGCCGTGAGCTGCCCGCGCGCCGACGGCATCGCCACCTATGCGCCCGAGGGCGCCTGGCAGGGCCTGGTGCCCCTGCCCGAGGTCTGCCCCCTGGCCGTGCACGGCGGAGCGCTGTGGGCGGGTGGGCTTGAGGCCAGCCTGCAGAACACGCAGGTCGGCCCCCCGGTACGGCACCCGCACGGGCCACAGCTGCAAGGGGCGCGGCTCGACAACCACTGGGTGCTGGCGCGGGGCTGACGCATTCCGTCAAAAAAATGAAGCAAAAATAGGCTTCAGCGCTTATTCATCAAGGGCTGACAGCTATCAAATCAGGAGTTTGTGACGCACCACGGCACAGCACCCCGCACCGAGAGCGGAAGGCTAGAGCAACGTGCGGCGCGAGAGTGGCTGGCTGCAGGGTGCGCCCAGTCCCGCATCTTGGCGGCAAGCAGCCAGCCCCCGCATCCACCGGCGCTACCACCTCGTCCCGGCTACTCCACGATGGTGAGCTTGGCCACGCTCAACGCCAGCCACTTGGTGCCATGGCGCGGAAAGTTGACCTGCGCGCGCGCGTCGTCGCCTGTGCCCTCGATCGCCAGCACCTTGCCTTCGCCAAACTTGGTGTGAAACACCGCGATGCCTGCACGCAGGCCGTGCGATGGCGCCGCCTTTTGCGGGGGCACCGGCGGGCTGGCGAACGATTCGGATTTAGCACCAAAACTGCCTCTAGCGCTTGCCCCATAAGCGCCTCCAGCTCCTGAATAAGGAGCAGATCCAAAAGAGCCACCGGGTGCAAACGAGCCAAAGCCCTGCTGCTTGGGCGTGATCCACTTGAGCGCGCCTTCGGGCAGCTCGTCAAAGAAGCGGCTCTTGATGTTGTAGCGCGTCTGGCCGTGCAGCATGCGGGTCTGCGAGTGGCTCAGGTACAGGCGCTTGCGCGCGCGGGTGATGGCCACATACATCAGGCGGCGTTCTTCTTCCAGGCTATCGCGGTCGCTGGAAGAGTTCTCGTGCGGGAACAGGCCCTCTTCCAGCCCGCCGATGAACACGCCGTCAAACTCCAGCCCCTTGCTGGCGTGCACGGTCATGAGCTGCACGGCGTCTTGCCCGGCCTGGGCCTGGTTGTCGCCGGCTTCGAGCGCGGCGTGCGTCAGGAAGGCGGCCAGCGGCGACAGGGTTTCGCCGGTGTCGATGTCCACGATGCCGGGCACCGCGGGCTTGAGAGGTTCGTCCAGCACCGGAGCGTTCGGGTCCAGGCCCTGGCTGACCGCACTTTGCGTGAGCGGCGTGCCGTGCTCGTCCAGCGGCAGGGCCACGGCGTCGCGGCCAAAGCCCTCTTGCGTGACAAAACTCTCGGCGGCGTTGACCAGTTCCTGCAAGTTCTCGATGCGGTCCGCGCCTTCTTTTTCGGTGCGGAAATGCTCCACCAGCCCGGTGGATTCGAGCATCTGCTCGATGATGCCGCGCAGGTTCAGCCCTTGGGTCTGCTCGCGCAGCACGTCCACCATGGCCACAAACGCGCCCAGGTTGGCGCCCGCCTTGCCGGGCACGGCGCTCACGGCGTCGTGCAGCGAGCAGCCTGCGGATCGGGCCGCGTCCTGCAGCACTTCCAGGCTGCGCGCGCCGATGCCGCGCGGCGGAAAGTTGACCACGCGCGTGAAGCTGGTGTCGTCGTGCGGGTTCTCCAACAGGCGCAGATAGGCCAGCGCGTGCTTGATTTCGGCACGCTCGAAAAACCGCAGGCCGCCATACACGCGGTAGGGCACGCTGGCGTTGAACAGCGCCGACTCGATCACCCGGCTTTGCGCATTGCTGCGGTAGAGCACGGCGATTTCCTTGCGCTCGAAACCGTCGCTCTTCACCAGCTGCTTGATCTCGTCGACCATCCACTGCGCCTCGGCCAGGTCGGAGCTGGCCTCGTACACACGCACAGGCTCGCCCGCGCCCTGCGTGGTGCGCAGGTTCTTGCCCAGGCGGCGGCTGTTGTGGCCGATGAGGTGGTTGGCCGAGTCAAGGATGTTGCTGAAGCTGCGGTAGTTCTGCTCCAGCTTGATCTGCTGCTTCACATCGAACTCGCGCACGAAGTCGGTCATGTTGCCCACGCGCGCGCCGCGAAAGGCGTAGATGCTCTGGTCGTCGTCGCCCACGGCAATCACGCTGCCGCGCGCCTCAAAGCGCCCACCCACATCGTTGCCCGCCAGCTGCTTGAGCCACTGGTACTGCAGCTTGTTGGTGTCCTGGAACTCATCGACCAGGATGTGGGCAAAGCGGCGCTGGTAGTGCTCGCGGATCGGGTCGTTGTCGCGCAGCAGCTCGTACGAGCGCAGCATCAGCTCGCCAAAGTCCACCACGCCTTCACGCTGGCATTGTTCCTCGTACAGCTGGTACAGCTCCACTTTCTTGCGGCTGTCGCTATCGTGCGTGGGCACGTCGCCCGGGCGCATTCCCTCTTCCTTGCAGCTGGCGATGAAGTACGACAGCTGCTTGGGCGGAAAACGCTCCTCGTCCACGTTGTACTGCTTGCACAGGCGCTTGATGGCGGAGAGCTGGTCTTGTGTGTCCAGGATCTGGAACGCCTGCGGCAGGCCCGCCGCCTTGTGGTGCGCGCGCAGCAGGCGGTTGCACAGGCCGTGGAAGGTGCCGATCCACATGCCGCGCACGTTCACGGGCAGCATGGCCGACAGCCGCGCCACCATTTCCTTGGCGGCCTTGTTGGTGAAGGTGACGGCCAGGATGCCGCCGGGCGTGGCGTAGCCGTTTTGCAGCAGCCAAGCGATGCGCGTGGTGAGCACGCGGGTCTTGCCCGAGCCCGCACCCGCCAGGATGAGTGCGTGGCCCGCAGGCAGGGTGACGGCGGCGAGCTGCTCGTCGTTGAGGTTGGCAAGGAGGGGCGACGAGGCAGCGGTCGCGCCGGCATGGGGAGGCACCAGGGTATCTGGAGCGCCCGAGAACGGGTCTTGTGGGAACATGGGGGGATTGTAGAAAGTGCCCTGCTCCGGCTGCCCGACCCCCATGAAAAGCACTGCCCTCTTCCTTGCCGCCCTCGCCGGCCTTGCCGCCCTGGCGCTGCCTGCGCACACCACCCATGCGCAAACCCTGTGCAACAGCGATGGCGTGCCCCGGCCCACCGCCGTGTTCGAGCGCTTCATCCATGCCGACTGCGCAGCCTGCTGGTCCGCAGCGAACCCGCCCGCCCCGTCGCCGACGCCCTCCACGGCGGTGCTGGACTGGATCGTTCCCAGCGCAGCCGGAGACGACGCACCGCTGTCGGCAGCGGCCACCACCGATGCCCAGCAGCGCCTGCAAGCGCTGGGCCGAACGCTGCGCTCCGGCACGGACGTGCATATCGCCACCGTGGAGCCCATGGCAGCAAAGGGCGGCGCCCCCGCGCGCCTGCGGGTGGCGCGCGGCCTGGCGTTCAACGACTACCTGGGCACGGCCATCGAGTTTGCGCCGGCGCGCAAGGCCGCGTCCTCCCGCGCGTCAGACGCGTCAGGGGCGTCAGGGGCGGCCTGGACCTATACCCTGGTGCTGGCGGAAGAAGTGCCTGCGGGCACAGAAGGCACGGCCGTCGCGCGCCAGCTCGTTCGCAATGTGTTGCAGGGCCAATGGCGCGCGGACGAACCGCGCACCACGCGCTCGGCCTGGGCGGCGTGGATGGAAACCCGCTCGATGCGCATCCCCGAAGGCGCCAAGGTGGATCGCCTGAACATGGTGGGCTGGGTGCAGGACGCTGAAGGCCGCATCGTCGCCGCAGCCCAATCCGTATGCCGGTAATACCTGCAGCGTTATAGGGCTGGCCCGCCGGGCGGGTAGAATCAGTCACCGGGCCCAAGTTTCTTGACGCCCGGTTTTTTTGTGCCTGTGCAAACAGGGTTCGGCGAAGGCTGCCGCCTTCCCCCGCAAAACCGGTCCCAAGCCAAGCGCCCCACGCTGCTGAAATGGTTTGGCAGCGCCTTTTGTCAAAGGAGCTTGGAATCTCATGGAAATCTTCGACTACGACAACATCCTCTTGCTGCCACGCAAGTGCCGGGTGGAAAGCCGCTCGGAATGCGACGCCAGCGTGGAGCTGGGCGGGCGCACCTTCCGCCTGCCGGTGGTGCCGTCCAACATGAAGACGGTGGTGGACGAAAAGATCTGCACTTGGATGGCGAAGAATGGCTACTTCTACGTGATGCACCGCTTTGACCTGGACAACGTGCAGTTCGTCAAGGACATGCACGCGCAGGGCTGCTACGCATCGATCTCGCTGGGCGTGAAGCAGCCTGACTACGACACGGTGGACCAGTTGGTCGCCCTGGGTCTGACGCCGGAATACATCACCATAGACATTGCCCACGGCCATGCCGACAGCGTGAAGAACATGATCGGCTACCTCAAGGACAAGCTGCCCAAGTCCTTTGTGATCGCGGGCAACGTGGCCACGCCCGAAGCCGTGATCGACCTGGAGAATTGGGGCGCGGATGCGACCAAGGTGGGCGTGGGCCCGGGCAAGGTGTGCATCACCAAGCTCAAGACCGGTTTTGGCACAGGCGGCTGGCAGCTGTCGGCGCTGAAGTGGTGCGCACGCGTGGCCACCAAACCCATCATCGCCGACGGCGGCATCCGCAGCCACGGCGACATCGCCAAGAGCATCCGCTTTGGCGCCAGCATGGTGATGATCGGCTCACTGTTTGCGGGGCACGAGGAATCGCCCGGCCAGACGGTGGACGTGGACGGCCAGCGCTTCAAGGAATACTACGGTTCGGCCAGCGACTTCAACAAGGGCGAATACAAGCACGTCGAAGGCAAGCGCATCCTGGAGCCCATCAAGGGCCCGCTGGCCAACACGCTGATCGAGATGGAGCAGGACGTGCAGAGCTCCATCAGCTATGCCGGTGGCAAGAAGCTCATGGACATCCGCAAGGTGAACTATGTGATCCTGGGCGGCGACAACGCGGGAGAGCACCTGCTGATGTAGCAGCGGCATCCGCCGCCGCGCCCGCGGCTCACATCCGCAGCAGGTTCAGCGCCATGTGATGCAGGTCGTGCCCGGGCGTCGCCAGCGCATCGACGATGCTGAAATGGTGGAGCCCCGGCAGCGCCTCGCTGCGCGGCACGAAGTGGCTGCCCCAGGCGTCCTGCATGAGCTGGTTCTGCCGCAAAAATTCGGGGCTCTCGTCGGCACCCACCACGCAGTAGAGCGTGCCGCCGGGTGGCTCCAGCAGGCGCGCGGGGCTGCACTGAAGCACCTGCTGCTCTGTCAGCTGCAGCACCGACTGGTACATGGGTGTGTACATGATCGGTTCCAGGTCGTGCACGCCGGACATGGACAGCGCGTTGCGCACCAGCCCGTCCGGCAACCCCGGGCCCAGCAGCGGCCACACGCTGGTCAGCAGCATGGCCGCCAGCTGCCCGCCAGCGGAATGGCCGGCCACCGTGATGCGGCGGGGGTCTCCGCCATGCTCGGCAATATGCCGCCAGACCCAGCCCAGCGCCTTTTCCATTTGCCGCACGATGTGCGGAATGGTCACCGGCGCATCGGGAGTGCCGGGGCACAGCGCATAGTTCACCACCACCACGCAGAAGCCTGCCTGGGTGAATGGCGGCGCGATGAACGAGTGGTCCGCCTTGTCGAGCGAACGCCAGTACCCACCGTGGATGAAGACCAGCACCGGCACCCCGCCCTGGGGGGTGTCGCGCCGGGACGGGAAGATGTCGAGCGTCTCGCCCACGCCGTCGCCATACGCCACGTCCAGCACGCAGGGCTGCTCGGACCGCACCTGGGCAGAGTCCTGCACCCACCGCTGGAAGTAGGCCATGTGGTCTGGCACCAGTGCTCGGTTGTTGTACATGCGCTCCAGCCAGGCGGGGTCGTGCAGGGGCAAGGTCATGGGTGATGTCTCCGTGGAATGAATCCGGTCAGCAGCCATCATCTTTGCAATCCCCCGCCGCCGCAAGCGACACGCTGCAAGCTGCATGACAGGGAGATGCACCAAAAAGGCACATGATGTGCCCAGAGACAACACCCGAAGAGTGACGCCATGACCACCACACCACCGCTGCGCATCGCCGTTCTGGGCATTGGGATGATGGGGCGCCCCATGGCGTGCCGCCTGCGCGAGGCAGGCCACGATGTGCGCGCCTGGAACCGCACCCGCTCCAAGGCCGACCCCCTGACCGCCTTCGGCATCACGGTGCATGCCAGCCCCGCCGACGCCGTGCGCGGAGCGGATGTGGTTATCAGCCTGCTGGAGAACGGCCCCGTGGTGGGCCAGGTGCTGTTCGAGCAGGGCACGGCGCAAGCAATGCGCAAGGGGGCGCTTTTTGTGGACATGGCCTCCATCCAGCCCCGCGAGGCGCGCGACCATGCTGCGCGCCTGGGCGAAATGGGCCTGGCTCATCTCGACGCCCCGGTGTCCGGGGGCACCGTGGGGGCGGAAAACGGCACGCTGGCCATTCTGGTGGGCGGCCGGGCACAGGACTATGCGCGCGCGGCGCCCGTGCTGGCCGCCCTGGGCCGTGCCACCCATGTCGGCCCGCACGGCGCAGGCCAGCTCACCAAGCTGGCCAACCAGATGATCGTGGGCATCACCATCGGCGCCGTGGCCGAGGCGCTGCTGTTTGCCGCCAAGGGGGGCGCCGACATGGCCCGGGTGCGCGAAGCCATCACCGGCGGGTTCGCCGACAGCCGCATCCTGCAGTTGCACGGGCAGCGCATGGTGGAGCGCGACTTCGCCCCCCGTGGCCGCATGGCCGTGCAGCTCAAGGACATGCGCAATGCCCTGGCCACCGCGCGCGAGATCGGGTTCGATGCGCCCATCACCGCTCTCTTTGAAACCCTGTACGCCGAAGGCTGCGAGCACGGCCTGGGTGAACTGGACCACAGCGGCCTGTTCGTGGAACTGGCGAGCCGCAACGCGATGCAATAATTTTTGAGCCCGCTTGCAGACAGCCTCAAAATTGGTGCATAATTCGAGGCTCTGCAGCAATGCAGACGAATTCAAAGATTTGGGTTCTTAGCTCAGTTGGTAGAGCAGCGGACTCTTAATCCGTAGGTCGAGTGTTCGAGTCACTCAGGACCCACCAAATCAAAAGCCCCTGGGCACATAAAGCCTGCTACTGCACGTAGCAGGCTTTTTTGTTTTTCCCTCCACCAACACACGCCATGAACTCACAAGCCCATCTGCTCTGGACAGCCCCTCGGTGGGCATTGGCGGTTTTGCTGGCCGTGCTGGGCATGCTGGGACCGTTTTCCATCGACACCTACATTCCCGCGTTCTCGGGCATCGCCGCAGCCCTGGGCGCCACGCCGGTGGAAATGCAGCAGACGCTCTCGGCCTATCTGTTCGGATTCGCGTTCATGAGCCTCTTTCACGGCGCACTGGCCGACAGCTTTGGCCGCCGGCCGGTCATCCTGTGGGGCATCGCAGTTTTCACGCTGGCATCGGTGGGTTGCGCACTGTCTCTAACCATCGGCCAGCTGGTGGCGTTTCGTGCACTCCAGGGCCTGTCGGCCGGAGCGGGCATCGTGGTGTCGCGCGCGGTGATTCGCGACATGTTTGCCCCTGCCGAAGCCCAGAAGGTGATGAGCCAGGTCACCATCTATTTCGGCGTGGCCCCCGCCATCGCCCCCATCATCGGCGGGTGGCTGTTCGTGCACATGGGCTGGCACAGCATCTTCTGGTTTCTGGCGCTCGTGGGTGTGGCGCTATGGACGGCCAACTACCGCCTGCTGCCCGAGACGCTGCACACCGAGCACCGCCAGCCGTTCAACATGCGGCACCTGCTGCGAGGGTATCTGCAGCTGGGCTCCAGCCCCCGCTTTCTGCTGCTGGCACTGGCCAGTGGCGTGCCGTTCAACGGCATGTTTTTGTATGTGCTGTCGGCCCCCGCCTTCCTGGGCGAGCACCTGGCGCTCGCGCCCACACAGTTCTTCTGGTTCTTCGTGCTGACCATCTCCGGCATCATGGGCGGCGCCTGGCTCAGCGGCCGCCTGGCGGGCCGTATTCCCCCCAAGCGCCAGATCCGCCACGGCTTCCTCATCATGTTCGTGGTGGCCGTGCTCAACCTGGCCGCCAACAGCGTCTTCACACCCCAGGCGTACTGGGCGCTGCTTCCCATCGCAGTCTTTGCATTTGGGTGGGCACTCATGGTGCCGGTGGTGACCCTGCTCGTGCTAGACCTGCACCCTGAGCGGCGCGGCATGGCTTCGTCGATGCAGGCGTTTGTGGGCTCGACCGCCAACGGCCTGGTGGCGGGCGTCATCGCGCCGCTGGTGATGCACTCCACCGTGTGGCTGGCCCTGGCCTCGCTGGCGATGATGTGCATCGGCTTGGTCGCGTGGATGGTGCTGCACCGCCGCTGGCCCGACATCGGACGCCGCGTGGCCGCGAACCCCTGAGCGGTCGCCGCCTCCGCGCGCTGGCCCTGGCCATGAAAATGGCCTGCATGCATGCATGCCGGCTCAGGCAGCGGGCGGTGCCTGCCTTCGGTCGTTGCTCTTGCTCTGGTAGTAGCGGTTTTTCTCCGCATACATGGCCTGGTCCGCGCGGTGGATGGCCGCCTCGACACCCTCGCCCGACTGGCAGCTTGCAATCCCCATCGCCAGGCTCAAGGGCTGCCCTGGATAGAACTGGTTGTTCAGTTCCAGCATCGAGATGATGCGCTCCTGCAGAGCATGCGCTCCGCGCTCTTCCGTGCCGGGCAGCAGCACCGTGAATTCATCGCCACCGATGCGCGCCGCACAGGCCGGTGCGTCCACGGCCTTGGCCAGCACCTCGCCCACACGCCGCAGCATCGAATCGCCCGCCGCATGGCCCTGCTCGTCGTTCACCGCCTTGAGGCCGTTCAGGTCGATGGCGATGATGGACAGCGGCCAGGGGCCCTTGCGGGTCAGGCGGTTCAACTCCTCGGCATAGAAAGCCCGGTTGCGCAGCTGCGTCAGCACATCGTGCTTGCCCAAATACTCAAGGTAGGCTTCGGCCTTCTTGCGGGCGGTGATGTCCACCAGCGACAGCAGCACCAGGCCCCAGTCCTGCATGTGGCTTTCGAGCACGGCGAACTGCATGTGGATGTGCACTGCATCGCCGGACAGCGAGTAATTGACCACCTCGCGCTGCTGGAATGTCTTGCCGTCCCAGAGGTCCTGCAACTGCTCGGCAAACGATTCGTGCATTTCGCCCCTGAACACGCGGCCGATGTTGTTGAGCAGCATGTCCTTGGTGCCCGCGCCGAACATGCGCAGCGTCTGCTGGTTCACATCGATGACGCGGATCTCCTGCATGCAGCGGCCGACGAAATCGGGATGCACCTTGAGAAAGGTCTTGAAGTCGCCAATGCCCTGGGCCCGCACGCCATCGAGCAGTCGCTTCACCGCGCTGAAATCCTCCACCCACAACGACACCGGCGAGTGCTCGAACAAGTCGCGCGCATACTGCTCGCTGCGCCCGAGCCGACGCACGGCCTCCAGCTGCTGCGTGTTGTCCTCCAGCGAAACGAGCACGCGGCTCCAGTCCGCCTCGTGGCCGGGCAGGATGCGGGCGCGCACGAGCACGTCGAGGCGCCGTCCATCGAGTGCATAGTTCACCGTCTGGTTGGCAAATTCCAATTGCCCATCCCAGAGCTGCGCCAGCTCATGGGCCGCCGTGTCGTGACGGTCGTCCCTGAACACCTTGTCGAGATTGGCCTCCAGGTGTTCCAGGCTGTCGGCTGCAAACAGGTCGAGCGTGCGGCGGTTGACCTGCAGCACGCGCAGCGACGCGCTGCACTGGCGCAGCCGTTCGGGATCTTCCGCAAGGTGGGCGCGGATGTCGCTGACACCCTGCGCACGCCAGTTGTCAAAAAGCTGCTTGAGCTGGCTGAAATCCTCCAGCCACAGCGACACGGGCGCCAGCTCGAACATGTGCTCGTAATCGGCCCCCGAGGAAAGAGAAGACACCACAACAAATTCCTCCGTAGACCATTATTGACGACGCCGTCGAGCCCGCTCTTCGCCCGCGCGGCCTGCAGCCGAAAAAAAAAGGCCGGCACCTTGCAGTACCAGCCTTTGTTCCGACAGCGCGCGCAATGCACGCCATCTCTGCACGGCGATCAGCGCGCCGGGCGTGCGGGGCGCTTGCGCGCGTCGTGAGCGACAAACGGCTTGCCGCCGCCACCGCCTGCGGGCTTGGCAAACGCGGGCTTGCTGCGCGCACCGAAATCACCGCGGGGAGCGCCAGCATCGCCACGGGGTGCGAATCCACCGCGCCCGGCATCGCCAAAGCCGGACTTGCGGCCATAGCCGTCCGCATCGCGGCGGGGCGCATAGCCACGGTCGTCACCGCGGCCATCACGGCCCGCAAAGCCGCCGCCCTCTGCACGGCCAGGCGCATTGCGGTTGTCGCCACGACCGGCAAAGCCGCCACCAAATCCACCGCCGAAACCGCCGCCAAAGCCGCCACGGTCATGGCCACCGCGGGCGGGGCCACCGAACTTGCGGTCGCGGCTGTCGCGGTCATAGCCGCCCGAGCGGCCTCGGCCGCCGAAGTCGCCACCCCGTGGGGCCTGGGGCGCACGCTGGGTGGGCTCCATGCCGGGCACCACCTCGGCCTTGAACTGCTGGCGGCTGTACGACTCAATGTCGTAGATCTTGCGGCGGTCGCGGAACTCGGCAAAGGTGACGGCCAGGCCGTCGCGACCCGCACGGCCGGTGCGGCCGATGCGGTGGGTGTAGTCCTCAGCCTTCATGGGCAGGCCGAAGTTGAACACGTGCGTGATGGTGGGCACATCAATGCCACGTGCCGCCACGTCGGTCGCCACCAGAATCTGCACCTGACCATTGCGCAGCGCCATCAGGCGGCGGTTGCGCAGGCCCTGGCTCAGCGCACCGTGCAGGGCCACGGCCGAGAAACCGTCCTGCTGCAGGTCATTGGCCAAACCATCGCACTCCACCTGGGTGCTGGCGAACACGATGGCCTGGTTGATCGAGGTGTCGCGCAGCCAGTGGTCCAGCAGCTTGCGCTTGTGCTGGGCGTTGTCGGCCCAGTACAGCACCTGTTTGATGTTGGTGTGCTTCTCCTGCGGCGAAGCGATGGTCACCTTCTGCACCGACGAGCCGCCGTCGTGCATCACGCGCATGGCCAGTTGCTGGATGCGCGGCGCAAACGTGGCGCTGAACATCATGGTCTGCTTGCGCTGGCTGGTCAGCTGGTTGATCTCGGCCAGGTCGTCCGAGAAACCCAGGTCGAGCATGCGGTCGGCTTCGTCCACCACCAGGAACTGCACCTTGTCGAGCTTGATCTGCATGGAGCGCTGCAGGTCCAGCAGGCGGCCAGGCGTGGCCACCACCAGATCGGCGTTCTGCAGTTTGGCGATCTGCAGCTGGTAGGGCATGCCGCCCACCACGTTGGCCACGCGCAGGCCCCGGCAGTGCCGGACCAGGTCGATGGCGTCGTGGGCCACCTGCTGGGCCAGTTCACGCGTGGGGCACAGCACCAGGGCGCCGGGCGTGGCGGGCTTGAAGTTGCGAGGGTTGGTGGGGTCCTTGCGCTTGGCGCGCTTGGGCGCGGGTTCGCCGCGCTCGGCCGCCTCGGCCACGGCGCGGTCGAAGGCTGCGCGCTCTTCGGCTTCGGCAGCGGCCTGCTGCTGGATCAGCGTGTGCAGCACGGGCAGCAAAAACGCGGCCGTCTTGCCACTGCCGGTCTGGCTGGACACCATGAGGTCAACGAAACGGGCGGAATCATCGCCTCCGACCATGGCCAGTGGAATGGCCTTTTGCTGCACGCTGGTGGGCTGGGTGTAGCCCAGGTCGGCGACGGCACGCACCAGTTCAGGCGCCAGGCCCAGCTCGATGAAGCCATTGGGTTCAGCGGTGACGCCCGCATCGCCTTCGGCGGCGGCGGCCACGGCCGCGTCAAGGGGAGACGACTGCACGGAAATGTCGGCAGCCATGGAAGTATCTGCAGGCGCGAGCGCGCCCTGCACCAAAGAGGTGTCGGTCATGAATTTTTCTCTCGCGAAGACGGTCGCGGGCGCTGCCCGCGATAGGCTTCTTCAATGGTTAAAAAACATCAACCATCAAACGAAACCAGCGCTGGCTCTGGAAGGTCAGGCCGATGCGGGTGGGCTGTTGTCATTCGCCAGTTCTGCACTGCGTGAGGCGCAGTGGCTGGCAAGCCCGGTGTGTGAGGGGAGATGCACAAACTGCACAGGGATGTTCCCGTGCAGCCTGCGATTATGGCATGAATAGGGGTTTCCCCGCAATACCCCTGTCAGTCCATGGCGCCGCAGGGGCCATCGGACGGCTCGCGCCATCAAACCGACAGCAGGTGCTGCCGGTAGTGCGAAAGCTCGTCGATGGATTCGTGCACATCGGCCAGTGCCGTGTGCTTTTGCGCCTTCTTGAAGCTGCTGTACGCCTCGGGTTTCCAGCGCTTTGCCAGTTCCTTCAGCGTGCTGACGTCGAGGTTGCGGTAGTGGAAGAATTTTTCCAGCTTGGGCATGTAGCGCACCAGGAAGCGCCGGTCCTGGCCGATGCTGTTGCCACACATGGGCGCCGTGCCCTTGGGCACATACCGGGCCAGAAACTCGAGGATCTCGCGCTCGGCATCGGCCTCGGTGACGGTGGACGCTTTCACCTTGTCGATGAGGCCGCTGCGGCCATGGGTGCCCTTGTTCCAGGCGTCCATCTTGTCGAGCACTTCGTCGCTCTGGTGGATCGCAAACACGGGGCCTTCGATGCGGGGCTCAAGGCTCGGGCCGGTGACGATGACGGCAATCTCGATCAGGCGGTCGGTATCGGGTTCCAGGCCGGTCATTTCGCAGTCCAGCCAGACGAGGTTCTGGTCGGACTTGGCAAGCACGGGAGGGGTGGGATTCTGGGGGTCTGACATGGCGCGCATTGTCGCCGATGGCCTAAACTCGCCGCACATGCCTTTTCTTGACGACATTTCCCCTTCCATGCTCCTCACTGCGGTCTTTGCCGCCGCATTGACGCTGGGTCTGGCGCTCAGGCTCTGGCTGGCCACACGCCAGGTGCGGCATGTGGCGCGCCACAGCGCCGCCGTGCCCGCGCCCTTTGCCGAGCGCATACCGCTGTCCGCCCACCAGAAGGCTGCCAGCTACACCATCACGAAGACACGGCTGGGCATCGTGGAAGTGGCGCTGGGCAGTGCCGTGCTGCTGGGCTGGACCTTGCTGGGCGGGCTCGACGCATTGAACCGCAGCCTGCTGGAGACGATGGGCCCCGGCATGCTGCAACAGCTGGCGCTGCTGGTGGCGTTTGCAGCCATCGGCGGGCTGGTCGATCTGCCCTTGTCGCTCTACCAGACCTTTGTGGTGGAGGAGCGCTTTGGCTTCAACAAGATGACCTGGCGGCTTTGGCTGACGGATGCGCTCAAGGGCCTGGCCGTGGGCGCCGTCATCGGCCTGCCGATTGCCGCGCTGATCCTGTGGCTGATGGGCGCTGCGGGGCCGCTGTGGTGGCTGTGGGCCTGGGCCTTCTGGATGGGCTTCAACCTGCTGCTGATGGTGGTCTACCCCACGTTCATCGCTCCCTTGTTCAACAAGTTCCAGCCCTTGGAAGACGAGTCCCTCAAGGCCCGCGTCACGGCCTTGATGCAGCGTTGCGGCTTCTCGGCCAAGGGCCTCTTTGTGATGGATGGCAGCCGCCGCAGCGCCCACGCCAATGCCTACTTCACGGGCTTTGGCGCCGCCAAGCGCGTGGTGTTCTACGACACGCTGCTCAAGCAGCTGGCCCCCGGCGAAGTCGAGGCCGTGCTCGCCCACGAGCTGGGCCATTTCAAGCACCGCCACATCATCCAGCGCATGGTCACGCTGTTCGCCTTGAGCCTGGCAGGGTTCGCCTTGCTGGGCTGGCTCTCCAGCCAGGTGTGGTTCTACACCGGCCTTGGCGTGCGCCCCAATATCTCGCTCGACCCCGCCGTGGCAGCGGCGCCCAACGATGCCCTGGCGCTGCTGCTGTTCATGCTGGTGGTGCCGGTGTTCACGTTCTTCATCTCGCCGCTGTTCTCGCAGCAGTCGCGCCGCCACGAGTTCCAGGCCGATGCCTACGCGGTGGCCCAGTCCAGCGGCGCCGATCTGTCGTCGGCCCTGCTCAAGCTGTATGAAGACAATGCCTCCACGCTCACACCCGACCCGGTGTACGTGAAGTTCTATTACTCGCATCCGCCCGCCAGCGAACGCCTGGCGCGCATGCACAACGCACCCGCCCATCCATGACCACCTCCATGTTGAAGAAAAAAGACTGGTCAGCGCACACCCGTCGTGCACTGACAGCTACAGAAGTTGTAGCAAACCTTGCCAAGCTGGAAGACTGGAGCCTGAGCGGCGATGGTGCCGATGTGGCCATCGAGAAGACCTATCACTTCGCCAACTACTACGAGACCATTTCATTCGTGAACGCGCTGGCCTTCATCGCCAACGCGCAGGACCACCACCCCGATCTGTCGGTGCACTACAACCGCTGCGTGGTGCGGCTGAACACACATGACGTGAACGGCATCTCGACAACCGACTTCGAGTGCGCCAGCCAGTTCGACGCGCTGGTGGCGTGACGCCATGACCCCTCTCCTTCGCCATGGCTGAGCGCAGCGCCCTTGCCGAGGGCACGGTGGTGGCCAGCCACGGGCGCCACTGCATGGTGGAGACACCGGACGGCGCCCGCCGCATCTGCCACCCGCGCGGCAAGAAGAACCAGGCCGTGGTGGGCGACCGCGTGATGTGGCAGGCCCCGCCGCCCGGCCAGGGCGACGAGGGCACCATCGAGAAGGTGCTGGAGCGGCGCAACCTCTTTTACCGGCAGGACGAGATCCGCACCAAGTCGTTTGCGGCCAACCTGGACCAGGTGCTGATCCTGATCGCGGCGGAGCCCGTGTTTTCAGAGAGCCAGCTGTCGCGCGCACTCATCGCCGCAGAGGCCGAGGGCATCAAGCCGCTCATCGGGCTCAACAAGAGCGATCTGGTCGAGCCGTTTGCCCGCGCGTGGGAACGGCTGCTGCCCTACCGCCACATGGGAGCTGGCACGCACTATGGCGTGCTGCCGCTGTCGCTGGCCCTCTCCAGTGAGGTCGATCGCGCCCTGCTCATGCAGCACCTGGAAGGCAAGACCACGCTGGTGCTCGGCCCCTCGGGATCGGGCAAGAGCACGCTCATCAACCTGCTGGTGCCGGGGGCGGACGTGCAGACGGGCGAAATATCGCAGGCCCTGAGCTCGGGCAAGCACACCACCACCAGCACGCACTGGTACTGGATGGATGCCGCGCGCACCACGGCGCTCATCGATTCGCCGGGCTTCCAGGAATTCGGACTGCACCACATCGCGCCCATGCAGCTTGCGGCGTGCATGCCCGACATCGCCGAGCACGCCACCAACTGCAAGTTCTACAACTGCACCCACCTGCACGAGCCGGGCTGCGGGGTCATAGATGCGGTAAAAAATGGCTCCACCGCTGGTGGAATAAGCCCCAACCGCTACAAAATTTATAGTGAGCTCTTCGATGAGCTGAGCCACACGCGGTATTGAGACCGGCGCACCGGCACCGGGCATCCGCGTCGTCCCCCTCCTCCCGCTGCGCTACCCCAGCAAGCGCGCCAGCGTCAGCAACGCCAGCAACAGCATCCACACCACCACCGAGCGCCACACCAGGCCCACGACGCTGCGCAGGTGGCCGACCTCCGGCGCACGGCCCGGCGTGGAATCGCTGTCGGCCATGTCGGCATCCATCTCCAGGCCCTGCGGAGCGTGCAGGTCAGCGCGTGCCTTCAAGGCTTCGCCGCCCAGGCGCACATTGATGGCGCCTGCAGTGGCTGCCAGCACCACGCCGTCGTTGTCATTGGGAAACCGTTGCGCATGAAAGCGCCATCCTTCGATGGCCTCTTCAAAACTGCCCACCACGGCAAAACTCAACGCCGTGAGACGCGCCGGCAGCCAGTCGATCACCGTCCAGGCCAGCACGGAGGCACGCTGCAAGGATTCGCTGGCGGGTTGCGCGCCCGAGCGCCGCTTGTAGTGCCAATACCGGGCCACGA
The DNA here is from genome assembly GCF_049198005.1 of Paracidovorax sp. MALMAid1276. Lineage (NCBI taxonomy): Bacteria > Pseudomonadati > Pseudomonadota > Betaproteobacteria > Burkholderiales > Comamonadaceae > Paracidovorax > Paracidovorax sp. MALMAid1276. The sequence goes on from NZ_JBMIRS010000201.1 coordinate 63,629, forward strand.
ATTCGGCCAAGCGGTACAGCACCGCGCCGGTAGGCCCCAACCCCAGGGCCGCCAGCACCGAAAACCAGGCCAGCACACCGAACACGTGCCGGTGGGCGGCAATCACGGAATACTCGATCACGTGCCGCACGATTTCGCTGCGCGGCAGCACGCCCACGTCCACCTGCTGCCAGTGCGCGAGGCGCTCGCGCGCTGCGTCTTCGTTGCCCTCCTCCAGCGCATCACGGATGCCGGTGAAGTGGTGGCTGAACTGGCGAAAACCCAGCGTGATGTACAGCACCGCCACACTCCACAGCACCGCAAAGGGCCAGCCCAGGCCCCACAACAAGGCCCAGTGGATCGCCAGCGTGACCAGCGCCGGAACCAGCACCGCCAAGCTCCAGGCCACCCAGCCGTGGTGCGCCTTGCCCGCGTCGAAATTGCGGCTGACGGACAGTGCCCAGGCCCGCAGGCCGGCATGGATGGGATTGCTGCGGGCCAGGGGGCGGGCCTGCTCGATCAGCAGAGCGAACAGGATGGCGAAGAAACTCATGGAGGGCAATGATACTGGCGCTTGCGCCTGCCTTCACCGCCCGGAATGCGCCGGTGCAGGCAGGTTGTCAGGCCCGCATGAAACGGTAGAAATTGCGCAACATGCCCGCTGTGGCTCCCCAGATGAAGTGCGTCTTGGCGCCGCTCTGGTAGGGCATGGAAAACCACTCCCGGTGCACGCCGTCCCGGTCGTACACATGGCGGCGGTGGTTGGCCGGGTTCAGCAGAAAGGCCAGGGGCACTTCGAACAGGTCGGCCACTTCATACGGGTTGGGCTCCAGCACGCAGTCGGGCTGCACCAGAGCCACCACCGGGGTGATGATGAAGGACGAGCCGGTCACATAGGTCGGCAGCTGGCCCAGCACCTCGACGAACGACGGGCTCAGCCCCACCTCCTCCTGCGCCTCGCGCAGGGCTGTGGCGGCGGGGTTGGCATCCCCCGGGTCGGCCCGGCCACCCGGAAAGGCCACCTGCCCGGAATGGGTGGACAAATGGGCCGTGCGCTCGGTGAGCAGCACCATGGGCTGCTCGCGCAGCACGATGCCCAGCAGCACCGAGGCATGCGCCGGCGCGCGGTCCATGAATTTCTTTTCCAGCAGCACCTCGGGCTCCCACGCGGGCGGCGTCACAAACCGCGCACGCAGGGCGGCCGGTGTGAGCGCCTCGGCGGGAACGGGCGGCAGGTGGGCGTCCACCCCCACCACGGGCACGCGGCGCGGGTCGAAATCCGGCAGGCTCGACAAGGGAGCAATGACGGAGGAGACGGTGGAGCCGGGCGCGGAGGGGTTCACGGGGATGACGAAGCTGGCAGACGTGGCGATGTGCAAAAAAGCAAAAAGCCGCTACAGGCGCATGCTGTAGCGGCTTGCCGTCAGGGGCGGGCCCGCGCCTTATGCGGCGTTGGCAGCAGCCTTGTTGACGCGCGAAGGCAGCTTTTCCTTGATGCGGGCGGACTTGCCGCTGCGCTCACGCAGGTAGTACAGCTTGGCACGGCGCACATCGCCACGGCGCTTGACTTCGATGCTGGCGATCAGGGGGCTGTAGGTCTGGAACGTACGTTCCACGCCTTCGCCGCTGGAGATCTTGCGCACGGTGAAGCCGCTGTTCAGGCCGCGATTGCGCTTGGCAATCACCACGCCTTCGTAGGCCTGCACGCGCTTGCGGGTGCCTTCCACCACATTCACGCTCACGATGACGGTGTCACCAGGGGCGAATGCGGGGATGGTCTTGTTCAAGCGGGCGATTTCTTCCGCTTCCAGGGTCTGGATCAGGTTCATGTGAGTTTCCTAGTGATCGTGTCCGCGCCAAAAATGGCTGCGTCGGGATTGACGTCTCAGTGTCTCGGGGGGAGCATTCCCCGTCAAAACGGCCGGCCAGAGGATCGAAAAGCCTTTGATTATAGCAATTCAGCGCAGCTTGGCCAGCACGGCTTCATCCGCCGGTGCCAGCCGCCCTGCCTTGCGGGCGGCGTCGATCAAGTCAGGCCGGTGCCGGGCGGTGACCGCCAGGCGCTGGTCGCGCCTCCAGCGCTCGATCTGCGCATGGTGACCGGACAGCAGCGGCGCTGGTACGGACTGGCCCGCCCACTCCTCGGGGCGGGTGTAGTGCGGGCAGTCCAGCAGGCCGTCCAGTGCGGGGTTGAAACTGTCGAGCTGGTGGCTGCCCTCGTCGTTGAGCACGCCGGGCTGCAGCCGCGCCACGGAATCCAGCAGCGCCATGGCCGCAATCTCCCCGCCGGAGAGCACGAAATCGCCCAGGCTGATCTGCACATCGACGTGTGTGTCAATGAAACGCTGGTCGATGCCCTCGTAGCGCCCGCACAGCAACACGGCGCCGCTGCCCGCCGACCAGCGCTCGACGGCCGCATGGCACAGCACCTCGCCGATGGGCGAGAACAGCACCAGCGGCGCCTGCTGGCCGGCCGCCTCGGCCCGCTCCGCGCGGATGGCTGCGAGACACTGCTGCAGGGGCTCGGCCATCATCACCATGCCCGGCCCACCGCCAAAGGGACGGTCGTCCACGCGGCGGTAGTTGCCCTCGGCGTGGTCACGCGGGTTCCACAGCCGCACTTCGACCTGGCCGCTGGCATAGGCGCGCCGCGTCACGCCGCTGGCCAGAAACGGAGCGAACAGCTCAGGGAACAGCGTGATGACGTCAAAGCGCATGGTGCGGGGCGCGGCTTGCGGGCACAGCGGATACGGCAGCCGTGCTCAGTAGTCAGGCTGCCAGTCGGCGGTGATGCGTTTCTCCTGCAGATCCACCTTGTCGATGAATGCCGAGACAAACGGAATCATGCGCTCCTGGGCTTTGCCGTCCTGCTCATAGGCCAGCACCAGCACCGTCTGGGGGCCGGTGGACATCAGCTCGCGCACCTGCCCCAGCGCCACGCCCTCCCGGTTCACCACCGCCAGACCGATCAGGTCCACCCAGTAGTACTCGTCTTCCGACGTGGAGGGAAAGCTGGAGCGCGGCACGAAGATGCGCGCGCCGCGCAGCGCCTCGGCCGCATTGCGGTCGTCCACGCCCTGCGCCCAGGCCACCACGGTGTCGGAATGGTCCTTGGCCTGGCGAATGGGCAGCAGCACGGTGCCAACAAAGGTTTTGGCACCGCGCTCGGACGGCTGCAGGTACCAGCGCTTGGAGGAGAACAGCGCCTCGGGGTTGCTGCTGTGGGGCTGCACCTTGAACCAGCCCTTGACGCCCCAGGCGTCGGCAATGCGCCCCACTTCGACCGCGTCGGCGGGCAGCTCTGCAGGTTCCAGCGAGGGGGGGATGGTGGCCATGGTGCGGTGATTCCAGAATAGGAAAAGGGCGGGTTTCGCCAGGCAAGCCGACGAAACCCGCCCTTTTCAGGGGGCCTTAAGCAGCCTTCTTGGCGGCTTGCTTGATCAGGCGGTCCACGGTGGGCGAGGACTGGGCGCCCACGCTCTTCCAGTACGTCAGACGGTCTTGCACGATGCGCAGGCCTTCTTCGGATTCCTTGGCGGTGGGGTTGTAGAAGCCGATGCGCTCGATGAAGCGGCCGTCACGGCGCACGCGCTTGTCAGCAACGACGATGTTGAAAAAAGGACGGCCCTTGGAGCCGCCGCGGGAGAGTCGAATGACGACCATGATTTATCCTTCGGGTGGTCGCAGCAATTGCTGCAGATTTTCTTGCGGCGTTTGAGACACGCGACATGGCCACCCGGCCAGCGACACGCTGCAAAGCCCGCGATTATATCCCTATCCCCTGCAATGCTTACCATTCGCCCCAGCACCGACGCCGATATCCCCGCCATCACGGCCATTTACCAACACCACGTGCTGCACGGCACAGGCACCTTCGAGATCGATCCCCCGTCTGAAACCGACATGGCGGGCCGCCGCGCCGACGTGCTGGCACGCGGCCTGCCCTGGCTGGTGGCCGAGAAGGACGGCCAGGTGCTGGGTTTTGCCTATGCCAACTGGTTCAAGCCCCGCCCGGCCTATCGCTTTTCGGCCGAGGACTCGATCTATGTGGCCGACCAGGCACGCGGCATGGGCCTGGGCCGCAAGCTGCTGGCCGAGTTGGCCGTGCAGGCCGAGGCCGCGGGCGTGCGCAAGCTGCTGGCCGTGATCGGCGACTCGGCCAATGCCGGCTCCATCGGCGTGCACCGCGCGCTGGGGTTTGCTGACGTGGGCGTGATGCGCTCGGTGGGCTGGAAGTTTGGCGCCTGGCGCGACATCGTGCTGATGGAAAAGACGCTGGGCGCCGGCGACACCACCGCACCCGAATAAGCCTTTGACAACAACGCCCATGTCCCGCATAAAGAACAAGACCCTGGCAGCCTGGCTGGCCTTTGTGGGTGGCCCACTGGGGCTGCACCGCTTTTACCTGCATGGCTTTGGCGACCTGATCGGCTGGCTGCTGCCGCTGCCGACGGCGCTGGGCGTGTACGGCATACAGCGCGTGCAGCAGATGGGGCAGGACGACCATGTCAGCTGGATGCTGATCCCGCTGCTGGGCTTCACCATCGCCGGATGTGCGCTGCAGGCCATTCTGTTCGCGCTGAAGACGCCCGAGGCCTGGAACGCGCGCCACAACCCCGCCGCCGCGCCCGACGCCGCCCCGGGCCGCACCGGCTGGATCACCATCGCGGCCATTGTTGCGTCGTTGATGATCGGCACGGCCGTGCTCATGGCCAGCATTGCGTTCAGCTTTCAGCGCTACTTCGAGTACCAGATCGAGGAAGCACGCAAGATTTCGCAATGAAATTTGCCTTCAGCGCTTACTGGATAAGCGCTGACAGCTATAAATAGTATAGCAGTCAGCTTCCCGACGTCTTCTGTCAGCCGCTGGCTGCCAACGGCCAACCTCAGAAAATCTGCAGGCTGATCCAGTAGGCCACGGCCGCCACAAACGCACTCGCAGGAATCGTCAGGATCCACGCCCACACGATATTGCCCGCCACGCCCCAGCGCACGGCGCTGGCCCGCTGGGTGGAGCCCACGCCCACGATGGCGCCGGTGATGGTGTGGGTGGTGGACACGGGGATGCCCAATGCGGTGGCCAGGAACAGCGTGAGTGCGCCCCCGGTCTCGGCGCAGAAGCCACCCACGGGCTTGAGCTTGGTGATCTTTTGCCCCATGGTCTTCACGATGCGCCAGCCGCCGAACATGGTGCCCAGGCCGATGGCGGCATAGCATGACACGATGGTCCAGGTGGGTGGGGCCGCATCGGAGGCCGAGGTGTACCCGGTGGCGATCAGCAGCAGCCAGATGATGCCGATGGTCTTTTGCGCGTCATTGCCGCCATGGCCCAGGCTGTAGGCCCCGGCGGACACCAGCTGCAGGCGGCGGAACCATTTGTCGACCCGGCTCGGGCGCGTGCGCCGGAAGATGCGCGCCACCGCCACCATCATGATCGAGCCCAGCGTGAAGCCCAGCAGCGGCGAGACAAAGATGAACGCCACGGTCTTGAGGATGCCGGCCGAGATCAGCGCCCCGGCACCGGCCTTGGCGATCACCGCGCCCACGATGCCGCCGATGAGCGCGTGCGAGGAACTGCTGGGGATGCCGTAGTACCAGGTGATCACGTTCCAGGTGATGGCGCCCACCAGGGCGCCGAACACCACGTGCGTGTCCACGATGCCGGGCTGCACGATGCCCTTGCCCACCGTGGCCGCCACGCTCAGGTGAAAGACGAAGATGGCGATGAAATTGAAGAACGCGGCAAACAACACCGCCTGCGCCGGTTTGAGCACCCCGGTGGAGACCACCGTGGCAATCGAGTTGGCAGCGTCGTGAAACCCGTTCATGAAGTCGAACAGGATCGCGAGCGCCACGAGCATCACCACAACCCACAGGGCCGCTTGTACGGTTTCCATGCTGATCGGCCTGCCGGGTTCAGGAGTTTTCGAGGACGATGCCCTCGATGCAGTTGGCCACGTCCTCGCACTTGTCGGTAATGGTTTCGAGCAGCTCGTAGATGGCCTTGAGCTTGATCACCTCCCGCACGTCGGGCTCCTCACGGAAGAGCTTGCTCATCGCGCTGCGCATCACGCGGTCGGCGTCGGATTCGAGCTTGTCGATCTCTTCGCAGGTCTTGAGCGCCGCTTCGGCCACAGCAGGGTCGGCGATCTTGTCGAGCAGTTTCACCGCGTCGCGCAGGCGCTCGCAGCACTTGAGGCTCAGGTCGGTCAGGCGCGTGATCTCTTCCGTCATGTGCCGCACGTCATACAGCGCCATGGTTTCGGCAGAGTCCTGGATCAGGTCGGCCACGTCGTCCATGGTGTTGATCAGCGCGTGGATCTGCTCACGGTCGATGGGCGTGATGAAGGTCTTGTGGATGGACTTGTTCACCTCATGCGTCACGCGGTCGGCGGCACGCTCGGCGTTGTCCACATCCTGGTTGTACTTGTCGCGCAGGTGCGGGTCGTTGTAGTTGGCCACCAGTTGCGAAAAGGCCCGGGCCGCCTCCACGATGCGGTCTGCATGCTGGTTGAACATCTCGAAAAAATTGCCTTCGCGTGGCAACAGCTTGGCAAACAGCATGGGTGCTCCTGAGTGCGGGATCGGGTTCGAAATAAGACAACGTCATGACTGAGGCATGACATTTTGATGACGCAGGAGTTTAACCGTGCCCCTGCAGACGGCCCGTTCAGCGTGACCACAGGGACGGCCCCCCTGCCCTCGGGCGGCCAAAAAAGAAGGGCACCACCCGGAAGATGGCACCCTTCTTTTTTGCGGGGGAGCGCAGCACGTGCTGGTTGACCCAGGGCCCTGCGGCGCCGTCCTGAGGACTTACTCCCCCAGGTACGCTGCACGCACCTTGGGGTCGTTCAGCAGTTGCTGGCCCGGGCCGGTCATGGTGATCAGGCCGGATTCCATCACGTAGCCACGGTCGGCAATCGCGAGCGCACGGCTGGCGTTCTGCTCCACCAGCACGATGGTCACGCCCAGGGCGTACACGTCGCGCACCACTTCAAAGATCTTGTCCACCATGATGGGCGACAGGCCCATGGAGGGTTCGTCCAGCAGCAGCACCTTGGGCTGGCTCATCAGCGCGCGGCCCATGGCCAGCATCTGCTGCTCGCCACCCGACATGGTGCCGGCCAGTTGGTCCTTGCGCTCGCGCAGGCGCGGGAAGATGGTGAACATCTTCTCGATGTCGGCCAGGATGCCGGCCTTGTCCTTGCGGATGTAGGCGCCCATCTGCAGGTTTTCGGTGATGGTCATGCGCGCGAAAACGCCACGGCCTTCGGGCACCATGACCAGGCCCTCCTTGACCAGGTCCCAGGCGCCCTTGCCCTTGATGCTCTTGCCCAGGTACTCGATGTCGCCCTCGCCCATGGCCAGGGTGCCGGTGATGGCCTTCATGGTGGTGGTCTTGCCGGCGCCGTTGGAGCCGATCAGGGAGACCAGCTCGCCCTCGCGCACCTCGAAGTCCACACCCTTGACGGCCTGGATACCGCCGTAGGACACCTTCAGGCCCTTGACCTGCAGCAGTACCTTGTTCGATTTTTCGGCCATTCTCAATGTCCTCCGGTGCCCAGGTAGGCCTCAATCACTTTTTCGTTCTTCTGCACTTCGGCAGGGTTGCCCTCGGCAATCTGCTTGCCGTAGTCGAGCACCGTCACCCGGTCGCACAGGCCCATCACCAGCTTCACGTCGTGTTCGATCAGCAGGATGGTGCGGTTGTCGTTGCGGATACGGTCGATCAGCTCGCGCAGCTGCACCTTTTCGGTGGCGTTCATGCCGGCGGCGGGTTCGTCCAGCGCAATCAGCTGGGGGTCGGTGGCCAGGGCGCGGGCAATCTCCAGGCGGCGCTGGTCGCCGTAGCTCAGGGTGCGGGCCTTGTAGTCGGCAAACTTGCCGATGCCCACGTAATCGAGCAGCTCTTGCGCACGCTTGGCGATGGCGGCTTCTTCTTCCTTGAAGCTCTTGGTGCGGAACACGGCACCCATCAGACCCGACTTGGTGCGGATGTGGCGGCCCACCATCACGTTCTCCAGCGCCGTCATGTCGGAAAAGAGGCGGATGTTCTGGAACGTGCGTGCGATGCCGGCCTTGGCCACTTCGTGCACGGCCGTGGGCTCATAGGGCTTGCCGGCCAGCTCGAAGCTGCCGCTGTCCGGCGTATACAGGCCGGTGATCACGTTGAAGAACGTGGTCTTGCCTGCGCCATTGGGGCCGATCAGGCCATACACCTGACCACGCTGGATGGTGATGCCCACGTCCGACAGGGCCTGCAGCCCGCCGAAACGCTTGGAGATACCGGCGACCTTCAGCACCACTTCATTGGATTTCTCTGTCATTGCTAACTTTCAGTGGTGTTCTGCTTCAGGTCTTCTGCGTGAGGCTCTTGCCGTGGTCCGGCGAGGGCCACAGACCGCGCGGGCGCAGCAGCATGATGATGATCATGGCCAGCGCAATCAGCAGCTGGCGCAGGATCGCAGAGTCCAGGCGGCCGTCCGTCATGGCCTGCAGCGGGCCGGCCACGTAGCGCAGCACTTCGGGCAGGGCCGACAGCAGCACCGCGCCCAGAATCACGCCGGGGATGTGGCCGATGCCGCCCAGCACCACCATGGCGACGATCATGACCGACTCCATCAGGCTGAACGACTCTGGCGAGACGAAGCCTTGGAACGCGCCGAACATTGAGCCCGCCACGCCGCCGAACGAAGCGCCCATGCCGAAGGCCAGCAGCTTCATGTTGCGGGTGTTGATGCCCATGGCCTTGGCGGCGATTTCGTCTTCGCGGATGGCCATCCAGGCGCGGCCGATGCGCGAGTCCTGAAGGCGATAGCAGATGATGACGGACACCACCACCAGCACCAGGAAGAGGTAGTAATACAGCGTGACGGAGCTGATGTCGTAGCCGAACACTTCGAGACGCTTGCCCAGGTCGAGGCCGAAGATCTTGACCGAGTCGATCTGGCCCAGGCCCTTGGGGCCGTTGGTCAGGTTGACGGGGTGGTCGAGGTTGTTCAGGAAGATGCGGATGATTTCGCCGAAGCCCAGCGTCACGATGGCGAGGTAGTCGCCGCGCAACTTGAGCGTGGGCGCCCCGAGCAAGGCCCCGAAGAACGCCGCCAGCAGCGCCGCCACCGGTATCACCACCCAGAGCGAGGTGTGCAGCCCGTCCGGGAACATGGCGGCAAAGGCGGCGAAGTTGTCCGCCAGGTGGGGCGACGCCATCAAGGCGAACAGGTAGGCGCCCACGGCGTAGAAAGCCACGTAGCCCAGGTCCAGCAGGCCGGCATAGCCCACCACGATGTTCAGGCCCAGTGCCAGCAGCACATACAGCAGGGCCAGGTCGGCGATGCGCACCCAGGCGTTGCCGAAGGATTGCAGGATCAGCGGCAGCACCAGCAGCGCGATGGCGCCGATGATCCAGTTGGTTTTGGTGTTCTTCATGGTGTGAGGCTCCTCAGGCACGGTCTGCCACACGCTCACCCAGCAGGCCCGAGGGGCGCAGCGTGAGGATGATGATGAGCACGATGAACGCGAAGATGTCGGTGTAGTGGCTGCCCAGCAGGCCGCCCGTAAGGGTGCCGATGTAGCCCGAGCCGATGGCCTCGATCAGGCCCAGCAGGATGCCGCCGACCACCGCGCCCGCAAGGTTGCCGATGCCGCCGAACACAGCCGCCGTGAAGGCCTTGAGGCCGGGCAGGAAACCCATGGTGTGCTGGGCCGTGCCGTAGTTGGATGCATACATGATGCCGGCGACGGCGGCCAGCACGGCGCCGATGATGAAGGTGGCAGAGATCACCATGTCGGGCTTGACGCCCATCAGCGAGGCCACGCGGGGGTTCTCGGCGGTGGCGCGCATGGCGCGGCCCAGGTTGGTGTGGTTCACCAGGTACATCAGCGACGCCAGCGAGACGGCGGTGACGCCCAGGATCAGGATCTGGGTGGGGGTGATGTAGGCGCCGCCGATCTCGAACGGCGAGCTGGGCAGCATCGTGGGGTACGGCTTGTAGTTGGGCTTCCAGATGATCATGGCCAGCGTCTGCAGCAGGATGGACATGCCGATGGCGGTGATCAGGGGAGCCAGGCGCGGGCTGTTGCGCAGCGGCCGGTAGGCGATCTTCTCGATCGTGAAGTTGAGGGTGGCAGCGACCACGCACGCAATGATGGTGGCCAGCAGCAGGATGATCCAGCCCGGGGTGCCGGGCATGGCCGCCTGCATCATTCCGATACAGCTCCAGCTGGTGAGTGCACCGATCATCAGCACTTCGCCGTGGGCGAAATTGATCAGTTGAATGATGCCGTACACCATGGTGTAGCCCAAGGCTATCAAGGCGTACATGCTGCCGAGAACCAGACCGTTGATGATCTGCTGCAGCAAAATGTCCATAAGAGAAGTCCTTCGTTTGTGACGTACCCACCGCTTTGGCACCGGAATCGGTACAGCCTTGTGGGCCCGACTGCCATCTAGCAAAAAACCCGCCAGAAGTGCAGCTGTGCGGGTTTGTGGACGGGATTGTAGCGAGTAGTCACAAGTGGCCCTATTCAAGCCGGGCGGGGTTTTCCCTCGGGTTTTCGCCCCATCAGTGCGCAACGCTCCGCATAAGGAATTTTGATGCACGCAAGATTATTGATGTGCAAACTTATTAACAGCCCCATGCAAAATCAGCATGACGAACGCAATGCGGGGCTGCGATCCGATGGGCTCTCTGCCTTCGCAAGCACTGAATGAAAAAAGGCCACGGAGGTGCTAGCACCCCGTGGCCTGGATCGCGGGCACGCCCGCGATCAGACTCCAACCAGCAGTTCAGTTGTAGGTGTATGTCACGGTGTAGGGCACCGTCATCGCCACAGGAGAGGTGATGGTGAGGGTGGCCGACACATTGCCGGTGTTTCCGCTGAAGGAGCAGCTGTTGATGGTCAGCGTGCCAGACCCGCCGGGCACGGCCTGGGCCAGGCCAATGCCGGACGCGGGATCGGTGATCGCGCCGCAGAACTCCGCCTGCGTGGCTGGCTTGGGGACATTGGTGATGGTCACGGGAGGCGCAGCCACACCGGCTGCATTCACGTTCAACGTCAGGGTGTAGGTACCCCCGCTTCCACCGCCGCCGCCCGTGCCACCCGTTCCGCCGCCCGTGCCTCCGCCACCACCCGTGCCGCCGACGGTGATCGTGGTGTGCGCGTTGCTCAGCGCGATCCGGAAACCATCGGACAGGGTGAACGTGGTGTTGCTGGCTGCGCTGACCAGCGCCGTGTAGTCCATTCCCAGGTTGGCCAGGGCCTGCCACAAGGCCTCCAGCACGTCGTCGACCTTGTCCTTGGGCGCTGCGGTGAAGGCCACCGTGCGGGGGTCGAAGGTTTGCAAAGCCGCCAGGCCGAGTGCACTGCGCAGGCTGGTCAGCGCCCTGTCGGCCTGCGCAGCGGTAAGGCTTGCCACATCGGCAGGCCCGGCTGTTCCCCACCAAGCGGCCGGCTGCTTGCCCGTGGCATTGGCCACGATCAAATCGGTCAGCGGCGTGATGTTGGTGGTATCGAAGGTGAACGCCATCGAATGCAGTGCCTGCCCCGAAGCCAGCGTGCCCCCCGTCACGCGCACAACGCACGGCAGGGCCTGGCCGGTGGTGTCCACGCGCCAGGTGCCATTGGCAGCGGTGACAGCCTCCAGCACGGTCGTGCCGACGCTGCAGCGCACCTGCACCGTGCCCCCGGCAACCGGCGCGCCCGTTGCAGCCGTTCCGGACAGGCTTGTTGCAGCGGCGGCAGGCGGGTTATCAGACGCTCCGTCGCTCCCGCCCCCGCAGGCCGCCAGGGCCGCCGCTGCCACCACCACCATCGCCCGGCCCAGCGGGCCCCAAGCCATCTTCTTCAGAAATCCTTGCGTCATGGACAACCTCTCCTCGTGCATCGGTTAAAAAATGTAGCCGGGCAAATTGTTCAACCGTGCCCCCAGCACTGGCAATCCCGCGTTCACGGGGGTGGCCGTCCCGCTCGACCCCCTCTACAGTTGCCGTGCCGCCATGACCCGACCCAGCTCCACTCCCCGACCTCCTTCGCGCTGGCTTTTCGCCGCTTTGGCTTACGCCCTGGCCACTGCGGCCTGGACGGTGGCCCTTTCATTGCAGGCTCCGTGGCTGGGCCTGCGCCTGGCGCCCTCACCCCATGGGGTGCAGGTGCTGGCCAGCCAGGGGCCAGCGGCGGCCATCCCCGCAGGAGCCACCTTGCTGGCGCTGCGCCCGGGCACGCCCTCCTCCGCCGCGGCAACCGCCTCCGCAGAGGACATCCCCTTGCAGGCAGAAGACCTCATCGAGGAACCGGATGTGATGCCCACCTACGCGCAGATCGACGGTTTCTTCGCTCGGCAGTCGCAAATCCACCAGCTTCTGGCGCAACCCACGGTGCGCGTGCAATGGCAAGCCGATGGCAGCGCCCATGAAACCACCGTCACCCTCCAGGACCGCCCCATCAGCGCCCTGCCCCTGTTGCTCTGGTTTCAGATCGCCGTGTCGGTCACCGGCTGCCTCATTGCCTGCTGGGTCTGGGTGCTGCGCCCCCGTGACTGGGGCGCCTGCATGTTTGGCCTCACGGGTCTGCTGTTTCCCATCTTTGCCATGCCCGCTGCGGTGTACAGCGGGCGCGAACTGGCGGTCCCCGGCAATCTGTTCTTCGCACTCAACGCGCTCAACCATTGGGGATCGCTGATGTTTGGCGCCGCCTTCGGCGCCATTTTCATGGTCCATCCCCGCCCGCTGGTCCGGCCTGTCCACCTGCTGTGGCTGTTCGGGGCCTGCAACCTGTGGTGGCTGAGCGACGTGTTGCGCCTGGCGCCCAGTCCGGCGGTGGGTCTGCAGCTTGCCGTCGTCACCGAAATGCTGCTCGCGATGGGATTTGCCGCCGTGCAGTGGCGCAAGAGCCGGGGCGAGCCGCTCGCCCGGGCCTCGCTGCGCTGGTTTATCTTCTCGCTGATGGTGGGCAGCGGATTGTTCATTCTTCTCATCATCACCACCGCCATGCTGGGATGGCTGCCGCCTATGCCCCAGGGGTATGCGTTCGGCTTCTTCCTGATCATTTATGTGGGCATCGCGCTGGGCTTGCGCCGGTACCGGCTGTTCCAGCTGGACGAGTGGGCTTTCCGCATGCTGATGTGGTTGGGCGGCGCCTTGGCGGTGGTGGCCGTGGACGCGCTGCTGATCCTCGCGCTGGACTGGTCGTCCGGCCTGGCACTCGGCGCATCGCTCTGGGTCTGCGGCGTGCTCTACTTCCCGGCGCGCCAGTGGCTGTGGCAGCGGCTGGCCAACCGTCCAAGCACGCAGTTGCAGGAACTGATGCCGGACGTGGTGCGCATCGCGTTCCAGCCCTCGCACCAGGCGCAGAAAGAAGCCTGGCAGGCGTTGCTGCAACGCATCTTCGATCCGCTGCACCTGCAACCCCTGCCCGCGTACGCCCAGCCGCATGCGGAAGTCCACGAAGACGGCCTGGCGCTGCGCGTGCCCGCATGCGGCGCGGTCCCCGCCCACCGCCTGAGCTACCCAGCCCGGGGGCAGCGGCTGTTTTCAACTCAGGATGCAAGCTTTGTGGACGCTCTTTTGCATTTGCTGCACGAAGCGGAAAGCAGCCGCGACGCCCAAGAGCGTGGTGCGCGCGAAGAACGCCGACGCATCGCGCGGGACATGCACGACGACGTGGGCGCCCGGCTGCTGATGCTGATCCACCGCGCACCATCCCCCGAGCTGACCGAGCTGGCCCGCGCCGCCATGAACGACCTGCGCACGGCCCTCAACGTGATGGACACGCAAGCGATACCCTGGGCCGACGCGCTGGCCGACTGGCGCGCCGAAGCATCGGCACGCTGCGATGCCGCTGGCGTTGCCCTGCGCTGGAACGCGCCACAGGCGCCCGACGGCGAGCTGGCGTCGCGGCAAAAGTCCGTCATCGAACGGGCGCTGCGCGAGAGCATCACCAATGCGTTGAAACACGGCCAGCCGCACACGCTGGAGGTTGCCGTCACCATCGAGCAGGGCCAGCTGGAACTGCGCGTACGCAATGACGGGCCCGCCACGCATCCGGACCTGTGGGCCGAAGGGCGGGGCCTGCGCGGCATGCGCCATCGCCTCGAAGAGTTCGGTGCGCACCTGCACACGCGCACTGCCCCCGACGGCCGCACCGAAGTCGCGCTGAGCATGCCGCTCACGCAGGAATCCGCCCCCCCCATGCAAGTCAGAGAAACGCCATGAACCACATCCTGCTGGTGGACGACTTGTCGGATGCCTTGGCCATGCTGCAGGACGCCATCCATGCCGCCTTCGGCCCGGTGGCCTGCACGTCAGCGCGCAGCGTGCGCGAGGCGCTGCAGGTCATCGATACCGGCACACCGTTCAACCTGGCCCTGATCGACCTGGCCCTGGGCGATGGCAGCGGGCTGGAGCTGATTGCCCGCCTGGCACAACGCCAGCCCGATTGCGCGGTGGTAGTGGCGTCCATCCACGATGACGACGACCACCTGTTCCAGGCACTGCAGGCAGGCGCACAGGGCTATCTGCTCAAGGACCACCCCACCGGCTGGCTGGCCGAGCAGCTACGTGGCATCGCGCAGGGGCAGCCTCCGCTGTCCCCCGCCATTGCACGGCGCCTGCTGCGCCACTTCCAGGCACCGGCCTTGGTACACGCTCAGCCACCCGAACTTGCCGCACCGGCCGCCACCGACCTCAGCGGCCGCGAACGCGAGGTGCTGGGCCTGCTGGCGCAGGGCGTGCGCATTGCCGACATCGGCGTGGCGCTCGGCATTTCACGCCACACCGTGGGTGACCATGTGAAGAACATCTACCGCAAGCTCAACATCACCAGCCGTGCCGAAGCGGCTTTGCAGGCCCGGCAGCTCGGTTTGATCTGAGCACCTGACATCGTCCTGGCAATGGAGTGTCGGGCCCGGTTCGCAGCAGGCGGGCCCGGGCAGGCGCGGCCAGTCAGGCGCCGTCCGCGCCTTGCGCAACGCCCGGACTGCCCGCCCCCTCATCCAGCTGGCGCAGGTAGGCGAGCTTGTCTGCAATCTTGGCCTCCAGGCCGCGTGGCACGGGCTGGTACCAGCGAGGCGCCGCCATGCCGTCGGGCAGGTAGCTCTCGCCCGCCGCGTAACCATCGGGTTCGTCGTGCGCGTAGCGGTAGTTCTTGCCATAGTCCAGCTCTTTCATGAGCTGGGTGGGCGCGTTGCGCAGATGCATGGGCACAGGGCGCGTGGCATCCTGCTTGACCCAGGCCCGCGCCGCGTTGTAGGCCTTGTACACCGCGTTCGACTTGGGCGCCACGGCCAGGTACACCACGCATTCGGCCAGCGCCAGTTCGCCCTCGGGGCTGCCCAGGCGCTCGTAGACCTCGGCCGCGTCCAGCGCCAGGCGCAAAGCGCGCGGATCGGCCAGGCCGATGTCTTCACTGGCCATGCGCACCAGGCGGCGGGCCATGTAGCGCGGGTCGGCGCCGCCGTCCAGCATGCGCACCAGCCAGTACAGGGCCGCATCGGGGTCGGAGCCGCGCACCGACTTGTGCAGCGCGCTGATGGTGTCGTAGAACTGCTCGCCCCCCTTGTCATAGCGCCGCATGCGCTCGCCCAGCACCTTGAGCAGCCAGGCGTCGGTGATCTCGGCCAGCTGCTCCTGCGCGGCGGCCATGGCCAGGGTCTCCAGCGTATTGAGCAGGCGGCGCGCGTCCCCGTCCGCGTAGGCCACCAGGCGGTCCAACGCTATGCTTTCAATAGCTGGAAGCGCTTGTTCAGCCTGCGCCAACGCCACAATTTGCTTCAAATCCTGCTCGGACAGCGGCTGCAGGACGTACACCGCAGCGCGCGACAGCAGGGCGGAGTTGACTTCGAACGACGGGTTCTCGGTGGTGGCGCCGATGAAGGTGAACAGGCCGCTTTCGACATGCGGCAGGAAGGCGTCCTGCTGGCTCTTGTTGAAACGGTGCACCTCGTCGACAAACACGATGGTGCGCTGCTGCATGAGCCCGTCGCGCGCGGCCTGGGCCTGCTCCACCGCTTCGCGGATGTCCTTGACCCCGCCCAGCACGGCGCTGATGCTGATGAATTGCGCATCGAACGCGTCGGCCATCAGCCGCGCAATGGTGGTCTTGCCCACGCCGGGCGGCCCCCACAGGATGCAGCTGTGCGGCCGGCCCGATTCGAACGCGAGCCTGAGCGGCATGCCTGGCCCCAGCACATGCTGCTGGCCGATCACCTCGCCCAGAGTGCGCGGGCGCAGCCGCTCGGCCAAAGGCTGGTGGGCAGACGGGGGGTGCGCGGCGGTGCTCATGGCTCGATTCCATCACAAACCGGTTCGGCGCCCGGGGATGGACAAGCCCGCTCTGCCCAGCACATAATTAAACCAATCAGTCTAATTAAACACCGCCATGCCCACCACCCTGCCCCGCCGCCGCGGCCGCCCGCCCCGCAACCCGGCCGAGCCGCGCCAGGACACGCGGGCGCTGCTGGTGCGCACCGGCGTGGCGGTGCTGACGGAAAAGGGTTATTCCAGCGTGGGTATCGACGAGATCCTGCGGCTGGCCGAGGTGCCCAAGGGGTCGTTCTATCACTGCTTCGACAGCAAGGAAGCCTTCGGCCACGCGCTGATTGCCGCCTATGCCGACTATTTCGCCCGCAAGCTGGACCGCTGGCTGCTCGACGCGGCCACCCCGCCCCTGCAGCGGCTGCGCCACTTTGTGGCCGATGCGCGCCAGGGCATGCAGCGCCACCACTTTGCGCGCGGCTGCCTGGTGGGCAACCTGGGGCAGGAGATGGGGGCGCTGCCCGAGTCCTTCCGCACCCAGCTCGAAGCGGTGTTTGCCGACTGGCAGGGACGCACCGCCGCATGCCTGCGCGCCGCCCAGCAGGCGGGCGAGATCGGCGCCGGGCACGACTGCGCGGCGCTCGCGCTGTTTTTCTGGATCGGCTGGGAAGGCGCGGTGCTGCGCGCCAAGCTCCAGCGGTCCGCCGCGCCGCTCGACGTGTTCGCCGACGGCTTTTTTCAATGGATCCACCCCGCCTGAATCACAAGGAGAACCCATGTTCCGTGGCCTGCTCATCGACAAACAGGACGGCCAGCAAACCGCCGCCGTTCGCATGCTGGACGAGGCATCGCTGCCCGAAGGCGACGTCACCGTGCGCGTTGCCTGGTCCACCCTCAACTACAAGGACGCGCTGGCCATCACGGGCCGCTCGCCGGTGGTGCGCAAATTTCCGATGGTGCCGGGCATCGACTTCGCGGGCACGGTGGAATCGTCCACCGACCCGGCCTGGAAGCCGGGAGATGCCGTGGTGCTGAACGGCTGGGGCGTGGGCGAGGCGCATTGGGGCGGGCTGGCCGAACGGGCCCGCGTCCCCGGGCGCTTCCTGATCCCCCTGCAGGCACCCTTCACGCCGCGCCAGGCCATGGGCATCGGCACGGCGGGCTACACCGCCGCGCTGTGCGTGCTGGCGCTGGAGCGCCATGGCGTCACGCCGGACAAAGGCCCGGTGGTGGTGACTGGCGCGGCGGGCGGCGTGGGCAGCGTGGCGGTGGCGATGCTGGCCCGGCTGGGCTACGAGGTCGCAGCCGTCACGGGCCGGGTGCAGGAATCGGACTTTCTCACCCGCCTGGGCGCGCGCCACATCATCGACCGCGCCGACATCGCCCAGCCCGGCAAGCCGCTGGAGAAGGAGCGCTGGGCCGGCGCGGTGGACGTGGCGGGCGGGCAGGTGCTGGCCAATGTGTGCGCCGCCATGCGCTACCGCGGCGTGGTGACGGCCTGCGGGCTGGCGGCGGGCATGGGCTTTCCGGCCACGGTGGCGCCTTTCATCTTGCGCGGCGTGACGCTGGCGGGCATCGACAGCGTGATGGCGCCCACCGCCGACCGGCTGGCCGCCTGGAGCCGCCTGGCCACCGATCTGGACACCGCGCTGCTGGAGCAGCTGATGCACGACATCGCGCTGGACGACGCCATCGCCGTCGCGCCCGACCTGCTCGCAGGGCAGGTGCGCGGGCGCGTGGTGGTGCGTGTCGGTGCCGACACGCCTTGAATTTGCACATCAACCGAACCGGAGAACCCCATGACAGCAACCCCGCGCATCAGCCGTTTCCCCGTGCCCGAGATCCAGGACCTGCCCGAAGACATCCGCGCCCGCGTGCTCGCGGTGCAGGAGAAATCCGGCTTCGTGCCCAACGTGTTCCTGGCGCTGGCGCACCGGCCGGATGAGTTTCGCGCCTTCTTCGCCTACCACGACGCACTGATGGAAAAGCCCGGCAACCTGACCAAGGCCGAGCGCGAGATGATCGTGGTGGCCACCAGCAACGCCAACCAGTGCCAGTACTGCGTGGTGGCGCACGGCGCCATCCTGCGCATCCGCGCCAAGAACCCGCTCGTCGCCGACCAGGTGGCGGTGAACTACCGCAAGGCCGACATCACCCCGCGCCAGAAGGCCATGCTGGACTTCGCCATGAAGGTCTCGGCGGCGGCCTACGCGGTGGGCGACGACGACTTCGACACGCTGCGCCAGCACGGCTTTGACGACGAAGACGCCTGGGACATCGCTGGCATCGCTGCGTTCTTCGGCTTGTCGAACCGCATGGCCAACGTCACCAACATGCGGGCCAACGCCGAGTTCTATGCCATGGGGCGATAGCGCTGGCACCGGGCGCGTAGGCGGTGCAGGGAGTGCCCGCCCCCAACGCCGTGATCAGCGTCGTTACGGGGCTGGTTTGATGAAAAAAATGGCCGCTACCGCTTATCCATCAAGCGCTTTACGCTCTGCTTTTTATAGCAGACCTACTGTTTCACCACGTCCGCCCCTGCAGGCGGCTTGAACTGGAAGGTACCGGCGGGCAGGCTGGCGTTGGCCTGCATGCCGTTGAAGCGGATGTTCGAGCGCTGGCCGAAGCTGTCTTCAATGTCCAGCGCCGCCAGCTGCTCGCCCGCAAAGCCCACGCGCACGCTGCGCAGCTGGCCGTCGCGCGTCTTGGGGGTGGCCAGCACCCACTGCAGCCCGTCCTTGTCGGGGGCGGCTTCGAGCGTGAACTCGGCCTTGAGCGCGGACATGTCCGGGGCCGACGCCAGCAGCGCGGCAGGCGTGGTACCCAGTGCCTGCGACTGTGAGCGCTGCGTGACCTGGTTCAGGTCCACGTCGTGCAGCCACAGCGTCTGGCCGTCGGCCACGATGGTCTGCTCGAATGGCTTCTTGTAGACGAACTTGAAGCGGCCCGGGCGCTGGAATTCGAAGCTGCCGCTGGACTGCTTGGTGCGCGCGGCCTGCCCGTCCTTGGGCGGCGAGGTCACGGTCTGCGTGAAGTCCGCCTTGCCGGTCTGCGTGCCCTTCATGAAGGATTCCAGGCTTTTTAAGCCGTCAGCGCTTGCTGTGCTTGCCGCAGCAGCTATCAAAATTGCAGTAGCGATCGTTTTCAACAGAAACTCCTGTGGGGGGATGCGGGCCGGACTTGCGGCCCGGTCCATCATTCGCTGCGGTTGGGCACTAGCACTTCGCGCTGGCCGCTGGCTGTAAGGCCGCTCACGAGTCCTGCCTTTTCCATGTCTTCCAGCAGCCGCGCCGAGCGGTTGTAGCCAATGCGCAGCTTGCGCTGCACGTACGAGATGCTCGCCTTGCGGTCCTTGAGCACCACTTCGACGGCCTGGTCGTACATGGGGTCCTTCTCGCCCCCTTCGCCACCGCCGCCTTCTGCTGAAAGATCGCCGTCACCATCCACAGTTCCGCCTTCGAGCACGCCCTCTATGTAGTCCGGCTCCCCTTGTTCCTTGAGGTAGCTGACGACACGGTGTACTTCGTCGTCCGACACAAAGGCCCCGTGCACCCGGATCGGCAGCCCCGTGCCGCTGGCCATGTAGAGCATGTCGCCCATGCCGAGCAACGCCTCGGCGCCCATCTGGTCGAGGATGGTGCGGCTGTCGATCTTGCTGCCCACCGAGAACGCGATGCGGGTGGGGATGTTGGCCTTGATCAGCCCGGTGATCACGTCCACGCTGGGGCGCTGGGTGGCCAGGATCAGGTGGATGCCGGCCGCCCGCGCCTTCTGGGCCAGGCGGGCGATCAGCTCTTCGATCTTCTTGCCCACCACCATCATCAGGTCGGCCAGCTCGTCGATGATGACCACGATGTGCGGCAGGCGCTGCAGCGGCTCGGGCTCCTCTGGGGTCAGGCTGAAGGGGTTGTAGATGAACTCTTCCTTCGCCTTGGCATCGTCGATCTTGGCGTTGTAGCCCGCCAGGTTGCGCACGCCCAGCTTGCTCATGAGCTTGTAGCGGCGCTCCATCTCGGCCACGCACCAGTTCAGGCCGTGCGCGGCCTGCTTCATATCAGTGACCACGGGCGCCAGCAGGTGCGGAATGCCTTCGTAGACCGACATTTCCAGCATCTTGGGGTCGATCATCAAGAGGCGCACATCCCGCGCCTCGGCCTTGTACAAAAGCGACAGGATCATCGCGTTGATCCCCACCGACTTGCCCGAGCCCGTCGTACCCGCCACCAGCACGTGCGGCATCTTGGCCAGGTCGGCCACCACCGGGTTGCCCACGATGTCCTTGCCCAGACCCATGGTGAGCATGCTCCGGGCGTCGGCATACACCTGAGAGCCCAGGATCTCCGACAGGCGGATGCTCTGGCGCTTGGCGTTGGGCAGCTCCAGCGCCATGTAGTTCTTGCCCGGAATGGTCTCGATCACGCGGATGGACACCAGGCTCAGCGAGCGCGCCAGGTCCTTGGCCAGGCCCACGATCTGCGAGCCCTTCACGCCCGTCGCCGGCTCGATTTCGTAGCGCGTGATCACCGGGCCCGGCATGGCGGCCACCACGCGCACCTCCACGCCGAAGTCCTTGAGCTTCTTCTCGATGAGGCGGCTGGTCATCTCCAGCGTCTCGGGGGCCACCGTTTCCTGGCGCTGCTGCGCGCTGTCGAGCAGGTCCACCAGCGGCAGCTTGCTGTCGGGCATCTCGGTGAACAAGGGCTTTTGCCGCTCCTTCACCACGCGGGTGCTTTGCGGCACGTCCACCAGCACGGGCTCGATGATCTGGATGGGCGCCGGGTGATGCCCCTCGATCTCGGTGCGCTCCTCCTGCACCACCACCTCGCGCTCACGCGCGGCCTTGCGGCCCACGGCCACATCCTTGGCCACCTCGCGCTGGGCCAGGCGCGACTGCACCAGGGCGTCAATGCGCGACCCCAACGCCTCGGCCACGTGCCCCCACGAGAATCGAAACACCAGCGCCGCGCCCAGCACCGCCAGCACGATCGCCAGCAGGCCGGACCCGGTGAAACCCAGCCACTTCACGCTGGCAGGACCGGTGACATACCCCAGCACGCCACCCGCGTGGCCGGGCAGATAGGACTCGAACCGGTACAGCCGCGACCATTCCAGCGCCGTGCTCGCACACATCAACACCACCAGCCCCAGCCAAAAGACACTGCGGCGCACCCCCGGGCTCGCGGCCCCAGCGGGCACCTCGCCGCCGCGCATCCACCGCGCCAGCGACGACAGCCAGGCCCGCACGCCCGCCGCCACGCACCACCACACGGAAAACCCGAGCGCAAAATAGCTGCCATCGGCCAGCCAAGCCCCCAGGCGCCCCGCCCAGTTCGCCACCATGTGCGAGTCACTGGCCCCAGACGTGGACCAGGCGGCATCCTGCGCGGAGTAGCTCACCAGCGCCAGCAACCAGAAAACCAGGGCCAGCAGGCCCGCCATGAGGGCGATTTCATGGCCAAAACGGGCAGCCCCCGTTCGGGGCGGCGACTTGGCCGCGGACGATGCGTTCAGGGTGTTGAGGGAGTAGGTCATAGGCGTGCCGGGCGAGCTTAACGCAAGCGCCGGCGCAGCAAGAGCGGCCGAGCGGTATGGTCAGCCCAGTGCGTTCAACCGCTCCTTGAGCAGCGTCGCACCGCTCGGAAGGACCTCGATGAAACCGCGCTCCTCCAGGTCTTTCATCACGCGGCTGACCATCTCGCGCGAGGCGCCGACCATCTTGGCCAGATCCTGGCGCGAGATCTTTTCCTTGATCGTCAGCTGGCCCTGGGCGTCGGGAACGGCAAAGTCCAGCAGCGCATGGGCCACACGGCCGTAGACGTCCAGCAGCGCGAGGGACTCGATCTTTCGGTCGGCATGGCGCAGGCGCTTGACCAGGCCGCGCATCACCACCAGCGCCATGGAGGCGTTCTCGGTGAGGCAACGGGCAAACTCGGTGCGGCCCAGCATCAGCACGTCGGTCTGCACCTCGGCGCGCACGGTGGCCGAATGGGGTTCGTTGTCGATGATGCTCATCTCGCCCAGATAGTCGCCCTGCGACAGCGTGGCCAGGATCACCTCCCGGCCCCGGCTGTCGGCGGTCATGACGCGGGCGCGGCCGGTGAGCAGGATGAACAGTGCATTGGACTTCTGGCCCTGCTCCACCAGCGCCTCCCCGCGCTTGAACCGGCGCTTAATCACCGCCCCGCTGATCACCTCGGCCTGGCTCATGGTGAGCAGCGAGAACAGGGGCACCCGGCGCAGCAGGTCCAGGTTGGACAACATGGTCGACATGCAAGCTTCTCCTCTCAAAGACGGGGCGCGGCTTCACCGGCGCCGCAACGGGTGGATCAATCGGTTCTTACAATCGCGGTGATTGAAAAAGGGGCCGCTTGTGCGAGCGGGCGCCGGTTGATACTCGACGGCTCAACCCCCAGATTCCCAACAGCGCCCCGTGTAGCGGGCGCAAAACACAGGCTTTTACCATGTCCACCACCCAACACGCGAAAGTTCTGATCCTGGGCTCGGGCCCCGCAGGCTATACCGCAGCGGTCTATGCCGCGCGCGCCAACCTGAACCCGGTGCTCATCACCGGCATGGCCCAGGGCGGCCAGCTGATGACCACGACCGAGGTGGACAACTGGCCCGCCGACGTGCATGGCGTGCAGGGCCCGGACCTGATGCAGCGTTTCCTGGAGCACGCCGAGCGCTTCAAGACTCAAGTCATCTTCGACCACATCAACAAGGTCGACTTCAGCAAGCGCCCCTTCACGCTGACTGGCGACAGCGGCACCTACACCTGCGACGCGCTGATCCTGGCCACTGGCGCATCGGCCAAATACCTGGGTCTGCCCTCCGAAGAGGCTTTCATGGGCAAGGGCGTGTCGGGTTGCGCCACCTGCGACGGTTTCTTCTACCGCGACCAGGACGTGTGCGTGGTCGGCGGCGGCAACACGGCCGTGGAGGAGGCGCTGTACCTGTCGAACATCGCGCGCAAGGTCACGCTGGTGCACCGCCGCGACAAGTTCAAGGCCGAGCCCATTCTGGTGGACAAGCTCAACGAGAAGGTCGCGGCCGGCAAGATCGAGCTCAAGCTGTTCCATACGCTGGACGAGGTGCTGGGCGACGCAACCGGCGTGACGGGCATCCGCATCAAGAGCACCAAGGATGGCAGCACGGAAGACATCCAGCTGCAGGGATGCTTCATCGCCATCGGCCACTCGCCCAATACCGAGATCTTCCAGGGCCAGCTCACGATGGAAAACGGCTACATCATCACCCAGGGCGGGCTCAAGGGTTTTGCCACCCAGACCAGCGTGCCCGGCGTGTTTGCCGCCGGCGACGTGCAGGACCACGTGTACCGCCAAGCCATCACCAGCGCCGGCACGGGCTGCATGGCCGCGCTGGACGCCCAGCGCTTCCTCGAACAAGAGGCTTGATGAAAAACGAGGCCGCAGGATATAATCTGCGGCTTTGCTGATTTGTCCCGCTTTGGCGGGACCGAAAAAACCGGCAAATCGGGTTACCGCCACCCTTTCTGGCGAGGTGAGGCCGCAAGCCATCCTGGGGACACTGCCCCGGGGCCGAGCGAGCGGCCGTTGACAAGTATCGGAGTGTCCTCATGGCACGCGTCTGCGACGTAACGGGCAAGAAGCCCATGACCGGGAACAACGTTTCCCACGCCAACAACAAAACCAAGCGCCGGTTCCTGCCGAACCTGCAATACCGCCGTTTCTGGGTTGAGAGCGAAAACCGCTGGGTGCGCCTGCGTGTTTCGAGCGCTGCCCTGCGTTTGATCGACAAGAACGGTATCGACTCGGTGCTCGCAGACCTGCGTGCCCGTGGCCAGGCTTAAGGAGTAGCACCATGGCAAGCAAAGGCGGACGCGACAAGATCAAGCTGGAATCCACTGCAGGTACCGGCCACTTCTACACGACGACCAAGAACAAGAAGACGATGCCCGAGAAGATGCTGATCATGAAATTTGATCCCAAGGCTCGCAAGCACGTCGAATACAAGGAAATGAAGCTGAAGTAATTCAGCCCGTTGCCTTCTCAAAAACCGCCCACCAGGGCGGTTTTTTTATGCCTGCCTGCCTATGCCCCCGGCGGCTGGCCAATGCACTCGGCCACGCAGAAGAAGCAGAAGACGAACAACAAAGCTCAGGCGGCCTTGCGCTGCGCAGGCATCCCGGCCATCTGCGCCGCCAGCAATGCGCCGAGCGTGCGGTAGCCCGCCTCGACCTCGGCGGTGAACGGCATCCCGCAGCTGAGTCGCAGGAAATGCTCATAACGGCCCGTATTGGAAAACATGGGGCCCGGGGCGACGCGGATGCCGTGCTGCAGGGCCTCGTCATACAGGCGCGTGGACGAGATGCCCATGGGCAGTTCCAGCCACAGGCTCAGCCCGCCGGGCGGCAGGCTCAGGCGGGTGCCCACCGGAAAATGCCGGGCCACCGCCCGCGCCGCCTGCTCGCGCTGGATGCGCAACTGCGCGCGCATGCGGCGCATGTGGCGCTCATAGGCCGGCGAATCCACGCTGCGCGCCGCCAGCAATTGCGACCAGGTCTGCATGTTGCGCGTGCGCGCGAATTTGATCATCTGCACGCGGGCCTGCCAGCGGCCCGCGCTCATCCAGCCCTGGCGCAGGCCGGGCGCAAAACTCTTGCTGAGCGACGCGCAATAGATCACCTGGCCGGCATCGCCCGGGCGGTCCCAGGCCTTGGCGGGCCGCAGCACCTGGGGCGACTCCACGAACTCCCGGTAAATGTCATCCTCGACAAGCGCCAGCCCGTGTTCCACACACAGGGCCACCAGGCGCTGCTTGTGGGGGTCGGGCATCACGCTGCCCAGGGGCATCTGCAGATGGGGGACCACCACCACCCCCTTGAGGCGCGGCTCGTTGCGCGCCGCCAGCTCCAGCGCCTCCAGCGACATGCCGGTGTGCGGGCTGCTCGGTATCTCCAGCGCACGCAGGCCCCGCACCTCAATGGCCTGCAGGATGCCGAAAAAGGTGGGGGACTCCACGGCAATCACATCCCCGGGCTCGGCAATGGCATCGAGGGCCAGGTTCACCGCTTCGGAATTGCCGAGCGTGGCACCGATGTCGGCGGGCGCCACGCTCACGCCGAACGTGAGGGCATGCCGCGCCATGGCGCGCTGAAACTCGGGGTGCGTGGTGGGGGCCGAGGGCCCATACACCAGGATGTCCGGCTGTTCGCGCAGCAGCCCATGGGCCAGCCGGTTGAGCGCTGCGGCGTCGAACAGACTGGGCGCGGGCATGGCACTGCCCAGGTCCAGCGGCAAGGGGCCGGCGCGGCGGGCTTTTTCGAGGAAGCCTGAAATGCGCTCGTTGATGCCCGCAAACATGCGCGGATCATGGGTCTGCGGTTCGTGCCAGTCTGGCTCGCGTGCCGCGGGCAGGGCCGGGCCGCCCGGTGCCCGCACGAAATAGCCCACGCGCTCACGCGCTTCCACGCACCCCTGGGACTCCAGGTAGCGCAGCACCTGCAGCGCGGTCGTCAGGCTGACCTGGTGGCGCTGGCAGAGTTCGCGCACCGAGGGCATGCGCATGCCGGGCGTGAGGCTTCCCGCGCCGATGGCCTGCTCATACAGGGCAGCCAGCTGGCGGTAGCGCGGGGTTTCGCGGGCGTCGGGCGAGGGTGAGGGCATGGCTGCGGCAAGAGATTCAGATTGCCGGGACGGCGCTGCCAGCCGCACTGTGCGGCCGGTCTGCACATGGTGCCAAAACAGCCGCCGCCGGAACAGATACAGAAATGTGCAGGAGCGACCATAACAGCCCCTCACCCATCGCAGCTGTTATGCCCCCTTGTTTCCGGGCGTGTGTCTGTCGGGCCGGGAGGGTTCTTTTTACGCTGGAGGCTTCCCAGTGACTGTTTTTCGGAGCCCGCCATGACCCAGCAACACACCCCCCTTCCCCCTGCCTTGACCCTGCCGCCCGGCCAGTGCCTCTGGCTCTGCCTGCACCCAGGCAGCCGGCTCTACGCCGTCTCGGGCGACGTGACCGTGCACTGGAGCCCGGCCAGCTTCGCGGAGGTGTGGCACACCCGCCCACACACACGGCTGGGCGCGGTGAGCAGGTGCTGAGCCACAGCGATACGCAGCCCGCCTGGGTGCAGATCCACAATGCCCGCGCGATCCCCGCCAAGATCCAGCTGGTGGAGGCCGCCCCTGCACCCAGCACGCTGCGAGCACTCTGGCGGGGTCTGCGTGCGGCGCTGCCCCGCACGCACAGGCCCGCAACGCGCAACATTCGCCATGCGGGATGAGCCCTGCACGGGCCGCAGGCCGGCAATAAAAAAGGCCTTGCCACGGGGCAAGGCCTTTTTGCAAAGCGGGACGGGACGGGACGGGGACGAATCAGCCGCTCAGGCCTGTGCCGCCCGCAGCCGCAGCGAGAACTCGCGCAATGCGGCAATGCCGCTTTCTTCCGCGCGGCGGCACCAGGCCTGCAGGTCGGCGGTCAGTTGCTCGCGCGAATGCGAGGTGTTCAGCCACAGCTGGCGTAGTTCTTCACGCATGGTGACCATCTTGTCGAGCGCGGGGTGGGCAGCACGTGCCTGGGCCAGGTGCGGCAGGGCGACCGCAGGCACCTTCTCGGCATCGCGGTGCAGCCAGCGCTTGGCCGCCTTCAGCACGGACGCATCGGCATTGCGCTCCTGGAGGGCGGCAATCTCGTCCTTGCACGCCTGGCGCACGCCACGGGCATAGCCCGCCATCACCTCGTAGCGGTGGGCGATCAGCGCCTCCAGCGTCTTCTCGTCCGCCACTGGCTTCACATCGCCCAGCTGCAGCTTGGGCGGGACCTTCTTGACGGTGGCCCAGCCCAGCTTCTGCATCAGGCTGATGTAGACCCAGCCGATGTCGAACTCATAGGGCTTGACTGAGAACTTGGCCGAAGTGGGATAGGTGTGGTGGTTGTTGTGCAGCTCTTCGCCACCGATGATCACGCCCCAGGGCGAGAGGTTGGTGCTGGCGTCCTGCGCCTCAAAATTGCGGTAGCCCCAGAAATGGCCCACACCGTTGACCACGCCGGCCGCCCAGAACGGAATCCAGAGCATCTGCACCGCCCACACGGCCGCGCCGATGGCGCCGAACAGCGCCAGGTTCAGGATCAGCATGAGGCCCACGCCCTGCCAGCCGAAGCGGGTGTAGACGTTGCGCTCCATCCAGTCGTCGGGTGTGCCGTGGCCGAACTTCTTGATCGTTTCCTGGTTCTTGGCTTCCGCGCGGTAGAGCTCCGCGCCGCGCCACATCACGGTGTCCAGGCCGCGGGTCTGGGGGCTGTGGGGGTCGTCGGCGGTTTCGCACTTGGCGTGGTGCTTGCGGTGGATGGCCACCCATTCCTTCGTGACCATGCCGGTGCCGATCCACAGCCAGAAACGGAAGAAGTGCGAAGGGATGGCATGCAGGTCGAGCGACCGGTGGGCCTGGGCGCGGTGCAGGAAGATCGTCACCCCCGCGATGGTGATGTGGGTGGTGGCCAGCGTGTAGAGCACGATCTGCCACCAGGCCAGGTTCCACAGCCCATGGCCCAGCCAGTCAATGGCAGCATTCAGCACAGCCCAATCGGGTAACAGCATATTCAACAGAAGCCTTACAACAAAGAAACCCGCTCACCATCGAAGCAGGCGGTCGATTTTAAGGTGACACCCTTTGGGAAAATCAGGGGTATCCATAGGAATTGCGCTGGTTTAGAGCTGCTTTTCCATCCAATTGTCGCCAATGGGTCGGATCCCCAAATGGGGGGCAGATTCAGCGCTTGCGGGTCCAGACCGCCGCGAAGAATCCGTCGGTCTGGTGCAGGTGGGGCCACAGCCGCAAATATCCACTGCCGGTTTCGCCGCCGCTGCACAGCCCCTGCGCGCCTTCCACCTTGAGCTGGACCAGCAGCTCGCCCGCATCCTGCAGCTCGAAATCCGGGTGGGCGGCGCTGAAGGCCTCGGCAATGGCCTCGTTTTCTTCGGGCAGGATGCTGCAGGTGGCGTACACCAGCCGCCCGCCAGGCTTGAGCAGACGGGCGGCACTGGCCAGGATGGCCGCCTGCTTGGCCGTCAGTTCCTGCACGGCCTTGGGCGTCTGGCGCCATTTCAGGTCGGGGTTGCGGCGCAGCGTGCCCAGGCCCGAGCACGGCGCGTCCACCAGCACCCGGTCGATCTTGCCCGCGAGGCGCTTGACGCGCTCGTCCCGCTCGTGCGCGATGGCGGCCGGGTGCACGTTCGACAGCCCGCTGCGCGCCAGACGCGGCTTGAGCGCATCGAGCCGGTGGCCCGACACGTCGAACGCATACAGCCGCCCCGTGTTGCGCATGCTGGCGCCGATGGCCAGCGTCTTGCCGCCCGCGCCCGCACAGAAGTCCACCACCATCTCGCCGCGCTTCGCGTCCAGCAGCAGGGCCAGCAGCTGCGAGCCCTCGTCCTGCACCTCGATGGCGCCGCGCGTGAAGGCATCCAGTTTGGTCAGCGCGGGCTTACCCTCAATGCGCAAACCCCAGGGCGAATACGGCGTTGCTACTGCTTTGATAGCTGCCTTGGCAAGCTCCTTCTGCGCTTCGGCCCTTTTTTCCTTCAAGGCGTTGACCCGCAGATCCAGCGGCGCGCTCTGGGTCATGCTCTCGACCAGAGGCCAGAAGCCTGCCCCCAGCTGGTCCTTGAGCGGCTGCACCAGCCATTCGGGCAGGTTGTGGCGGTGGCGCTCCATCAGGTCTTCGGGACGGATGGTGTCGCACTGGTCCAGCCAGTTTTTTTCCTGGTCGGTCAATGCGCTCTTGAGGAAATCGCGCTGGCCCTGCCCGGCGCTGCCGCTGGTGCCTCTGGCCTGCGCATCGACGTAATGCGCAAAGCCCAAAATCGCCAGCCGACGCTCCTTGGGGCCGGAGCCCGACGGCGCCAGGTGGTCGAACAGCAGCTTTTTGCGCAGCACGGTGTAGACCGTCTCGGCCAGCGTGGCGCGCTCGCGCGGGCCCAGGCCCCGGTTGTCGCGGAAGAAGCGCGACACCACGGCGTCTGCCGGGTGTTCAAAGGTGAGCGTCAGCCGGACGAGCTCGGCGCAGGTGTCAAGAAGAACTTTCGGATGCATAGCCCGCAATTGTCCCACCGAGGCGGCTCGGGGGCTGCACGGGCCGTTTCACGGGCCGCTACCGCGTGAAGACCGGATCGAACGCGTAGCGCTGGATTTCCTTGAGCGTGGGCGATTCGCCCGCCCACAGCGCCAGCGCCGGGCCCGGGATGCTCAGGTGGCGCTCTAGCGAGCGGCACAGCGCGTAGCGCCCGCCATCGTCCATGCCGGGCAGCTCCACAAACAGCAGGTACGCCCGCCGCTGCGGGTGTTCGCGCAAGTGCTTGCGCACCAGCCAGCAGCGGGCCACGGGCGCACAGCGGGCCAGCTCGGACTGCAGCTCCGCCAGCTCGAAGGGGTTGAGGTCATGCCGCGCGATCTGGCTGAAGAACGACGTGCCCGACAGCTCGTCCCACGCGCGCTCTTCCGATTCCTGCGCGCGCTCCAGGCGCTTGCGCCACTGCTTGAAGGCCGCTGCGTCGTGCTCCATGCCCAGGCGCGGGGTTTCCAGCTCGGCCAGGGCAGCGCGCGCGGCCCAATAGCGGTCGTTGCTGCCCGCGTCCCACAGGCGGTGCAGCAGCGCCAGCTTCCCGTCGCGGTCGTCCTCGGGCAGGCAGGGCACCAGCCCGCGCAGCGCGCCCGGGTGGTCGGGGCTGCGTTCCAGGGCCATGTCGTACAAGGCCCGCACGCTGGCATGCGGGTCCAGGTGGCGCTTGAGGCGGGCCAGCTCCACCAGATCGGCCGCCGAAGCCTGCGCTGCAGCGGCCTCCAGCGCCTCGGCGCGCGCGCGCACGCGGCCCAGCCAGGCGTGGTGCTGCTTCCACTCGGTGGCGTTGTCGCGGCACCATTGCTTGTCGAAGTGTTTCACCCAGCGTTTGGCCTCGTCGCCCAGTAGCGCCAGCGCCGTGCCGCGCGACCAGTCCGGCACGGTGGGGATGGCGTCGAGCGCCTCGATGCGGTCGCGCAGCCCGGGATGGGTGTCGTCCACGTCGCTCAGGCGCTTGAGCGCCTGGCGCAGCGCGTCGTTCGCAAACGCCGCATCGGGGGGCTGGGCCAGGCGCCGCCGCATGCTGCGGTAGGGGCCCACGGGCAGCGGATTGCCCGCGGCGGCGCACCAGTGGTCGCGCCAGAATTCCGACGCCAGCCAGGCGCCCCGGATCTCGATCTCGGCCAGCGCTGCGGCCGCCACCTCGCGGCCCAGCAGCTTGCCCGCGATGCGGTCGGCTTCGTACTCGTCCTGCCGCGCCAGGGCAAAGGTCTTGGCCGAAAAGCGTGGAAAGTACCAGCGCATGAAGGCCTGCGTGGCCGCCGCGGCCGGGCCCTGGTCGTCGGCCAGGCTGTGGTTCAGCCGCATCCATGAAAGCCGTGTGCGGTAGATCCAGGCGGCAAAGCGCCCATGGTCGCCGCGCAGGTGGCCGTATTCATGGGCCAGCACGGCCAGAAAGCGCGGGCGGTCCAGCGCCATCATCAGCGGCAGCCCGATGGTGAGGTGGTTGACGGCGCCGCCCAGCAGCCCGTAGCGCGGCACCTGCTCGATGCTGGCGTTGAACTCGGCGTTGAGCAGCACCTTGTGCAGGGGCGGCCCCTTGATCTTGCGGCGGATGCGGGCCAGCGCCTCGAACAGCTCGGGCGCCTCCAGCGCCGTGAGCTCCACGCCCTGCGGCGCGTCAAAGCGCACCCACAGGGCCCGCAGGCTCACCCACAGCAGGCCCGCCGCGCTGATGAGCAGCAGCACCAGCACCAGGCGAAACCGCCCCTGCAGCAACTGGGGCACCACCCACAGCACAATGGCGGCCGCCAGGCCCAGGCAGCCCAGCACCCAGGCATAGCCCAGCGCGGCAAACGCCGCCACGCTGCGGCGATAGGCGCGGCTGTTGTCGGCGCTGGCATGCTCGCTCATGCGCACCAGGTGCACAAAATCTGCCTGATCCACGGGCGTCCCTCACTTTGTTGATTCTTTGTCAACCGCCATCGTAACCACACCGCCCAATCGCCCCCATGACCGACGAAGACCTTCCCGCCCTCACACCCACGCCTCCCGGCCTGTACCGCCACTACAAGGGCATGCTGTATGAGGTGATCGACACCGTGCGCCACAGCGAAACGCTGGAGCCCATGACGCTGTACCGCGCGCTCTACGGCCAGCGCGGCCTGTGGGTGCGGCCCGCCGCCATGTTTCAGGAAGACGTGGTCATCGACGGCGTGCGCCGCCCCCGTTTCGAGAAGTGCCCGGAGGGCACGCCCCGCCCATAAGAGCCTGGGCGAAATATTGAATGAAATCGCCGCCCAGCGCTTACTGTCAAAGCGCTGACAGCTATCAATTAGATAGCATTCATCGCCTGCACCAGCGCACGCACCGCACGCGGGTAGATCACGTGCTCCTGCGTGAGCACGCGTGCCGCCAGCGCCTGGGCCGTGTCGCCCGGCAGCACCGGCACCACCGCCTGATCCAGGATCGGCCCCACATCCAGCTCGGCCGTCACCTGGTGCACCGTCACACCCGCAAACTTGCACCCGGCGTCGATGGCGCGTTGGTGCGTATGCAGGCCCGGAAACGCGGGCAGAAGCGATGGGTGGATGTTGATGAGCCGCCCTGCGTAATGCGCCACAAAGCCGGGCGTGAGAATGCGCATGAAGCCCGCCAGCACGACCAGCGCGGGAGCGTGCCGGTCGATGAGCGCGGCCAGCTCGGCATCAAACGCCTCGCGGCTGGCAAAGGCCTTGTGGTCCAGCGCCTCGGCGGCAATGCCCTGCTCGCGGGCAAACGCCAGGCCTTCGGCGGCGGGTTTGTTGCTGATGACGGCGGCCACCCGCGCGCCGTAGCGCTGCTCCCAGCTCTCCTGCTGCGCGGTGCGCACGATGGCCGCCATGTTGGAGCCGCCGCCGGAGATCAAAATGACGATGTTCTTCATAAATTGCCCCGGATTATCCCAGCCATGCCTTTTGATCCTGCGACTCGCCCCCTGACTCCCAACGAAGCCCGCGTGCTGGCCACCCTGATGGAAAAAGCCCGCACCGTGCCCGACAGCTACCCCATGTCGCTCAACGGCCTGGTCACCGGCTGCAACCAGAAAACCAGCCGCGACCCGGTGATGCAGCTGACCGACGCCGAGGCCCAGGAGGCGCTGGATTCGCTCAAGCTGCTGACCCTGGCGTTTGAGAGCAGCGGCAACCGCACCACGCGCTGGGAGCATAACTTCCAGCGCGGCGTGGGTGTGCCCGAGCAGTCGGCCGTGCTGCTGGGCCTGCTCATGCTGCGCGGGCCGCAGACGGCAGGCGAGCTGCGCATCAACGCCGAGCGCTGGTACCGTTTTGCCGACATCTCGTCGGTGGAAGCCTTTCTGGACGAGCTGCAGGAGCGCAGCCCCGAAAAGGGCGGTCCGCTGGTGGTGCTGCTGCCACGCGCCCCCGGCGCGCGCGAGCAACGCTGGGCACACCGGCTGTGCGGGCCGGTGGATACCACCGCCGTCAGCACTTCGGCCCCTGCGGGCAGCGGTGCGCCCGCCGCGCTGCAGGCCCGTGTCGACGCGCTGGAAAGCCAGGTCGCCGCCCTGCAGGCCACCGTGCAGCGGCTGTGCGCCGAGCTGGGCATGGCCGACGGAATGTCGCCACCCGGACAGGAATAAAACGAACGACCGTGCTACAAATGCGGATCACCTGGAGACAAACCGATGGATCTCGCATTTACCCCCGAAGAACAGGCGTTCCGCGAAGAAGTTCGCGCCTGGGTTCAAGCCAACCTGCCCAAGGACATTGCGCACAAGGTGCACAACGCCCTGCGCCTGACCCGCGACGACATGCAGGGCTGGGCCAAGATACTGGGCAAGAAGGGCTGGCTGGGCTTTGGCTGGCCCAAGGAGTTTGGCGGCCCCGGCTGGACCGCCGTGCAAAAGCACCTGTTTGAAGAAGAATGCGCGCTCGCTGGCGCGCCCCGCATCATCCCGTTCGGCCCGGTGATGGTGGCCCCGGTGATCATGGCGTTTGGCAACGCCGAACAACAAAAGCGCTTTCTGCCCGGCATCGCCAGCGGCGAAGTGTGGTGGAGCCAGGGCTACAGCGAACCCGGCTCGGGCTCGGACCTGGCCAGCGTCAAGACCCGCGCCGAGCGCGTGGGCGACAAGTACATCGTCAACGGCCAGAAGACCTGGACCACGCTGGGCCAGCACGGCGACTGGATGTTCAACCTGGTGCGCACCAGCAATGAAGGCAAGCCGCAAACCGGCATTTCCTTCCTGCTGCTGGACATGAAGTCCAAGGGCGTCACCGTGCGCCCCATCAAGCTGCTGGACGGCGAGTGCGAAGTCAACGAAGTGTTCTTCGACAACGTCGAAGTGCCCGCCGAAAACCTGATCGGCGAAGAGAACAAGGGCTGGACCTACGCCAAGCACCTGCTTTCGCACGAGCGCACCAACATTGCCGACGTGAACCGCAGCAAGCGCGAGCTGGAGCGCTTGAAGCGCATCGCTAAGGCCGAGGGCATGTGGGACGACCAGCGCTTCCGCGACCAGATCGCGCTGCTCGAAGTGGACATCGTCGCGCTCGAAATGCTGGTGCTGCGCGTGCTGTCGGCCGAGAAGAGCGGCAAGAACTCGCTCGACATTGCCGGCCTGCTCAAGATCAAGGGCAGCGAGATCCAGCAGCGCTACGCCGAGCTGATGATGCTGGCGGCCGGGCCGTTCAGCCTGCCCTTCATCGAAGAGGCCATGGAGGCCGGCTGGCAAGGCGACTTCCCGGGCGGCGTCACCGCCAACGCGCCGCTCGCATCCACCTACTTCAACCTGCGCAAGACCACCATCTACGGTGGCTCGAACGAAGTGCAGCGCAACATCGTGGCTCAGACCGTACTCGGCTGATCCCAAGTTCCAGGAGACAAGAACATGGATTTCGATTTTTCTGACGACCAGGAACAACTGCGCGACGCCGTGCGCAAGTGGGTGGACAAGGGCTACACCTTCGAGCGCCGCCGCGCCGCTGTCGCCGCTGGCGGTTTTGACCGCGCCGCCTGGGGCGAGCTGGCCGAGCTGGGCCTGACCGCGCTGACCGTGCCCGAGGCCCACGATGGCATGGGCCAGGGCGCCATCGATGCGATGGTGGTGGCCGAGGAACTGGGCCGCGGCATCGTGCTGGAGCCCATCGCCCAGTCCTTCATCGCCAGCAGCGTGCTGTCGAACTACGCACCGGCCGACGTCCAGTCCACCTGGCTGCCCCGCGTGGCCAGCGGCGAGGCGCTGATGGTGCTGGCGCAGCAGGAGCGCAAGGCCCGCTACCGCCTGGATGTTTGCGATGCAAAAGCGGCCCCAGCGCAATCTGGATATGCCCTGACAGCTACCAAAAGCATAGTACCCGCTGGTGACCAGGCCGACGCTTTCATCGTGCCCGCCCAGCTGGACGGCAAGATCGCCCTCTTCCTGGTGGAACGCACGGCCAGCGGCGTCAGCACGCAAGGCTACGTCACGCAGGACGGCAGCCGCGCCGCCGAAGTGAAGCTGGCCAATGTCCCCGCCACGCTCATCACCACCGACGGCCTGGCCGCGCTGGAGCTGGCCGTGGACACCGGCATTGCCGCTACCTGCGCCGAAGCTGTGGGCGTGATGGACAAGACCGTGTCGCTCACCGTCGAATACATGAACCAGCGCAAGCAGTTTGGCGTGTTCATCGCCAGCTTCCAGGCGCTGCGCCACCGCGTGGCCGACATGAAGATGCAGCTGGAGCTGGCCCGCTCGATGAGCTACTACGCCAGCCTGAAGCTGGGCGCCCCCGCCGACGAGCGCCGCCGCGCCATGGCCCGTGCCAAGGTGCAGCTGGGCCAATCGATGCGCTTTGTGGGCCAGCAGGCCGTGCAGCTGCATGGCGGCATCGGCGTGACGGATGAATACATCGGCAGCCACTATTTCAAGAAGCTCACGCAGCTCGAAATGACCTTTGGCGACACATTGCACCACCTGGGCGAAGTGTCGGCCCGCATGCAGGACACCGCCGGCGTTTTTGCCTGACGAGGACTGTCACGCAAGCATGCAATGCTCGTGGGCCCAGTGGCCCACGAGCATTTTTTATTTCTGGAGGTCCCCGCCATGTCCAAGACAGCTCCCTTTGCCGCCCTGCAGCGCCGTGCGCTGCTGGCCACTTTCACCACCGCTGCCGCGCTGGCCCTGGCCGGCTGCGCAGCTCCGCGCACCACCCCCGCGCTGGCCGACGCGCCGCCCATCGTGTTCGTGCACGGCAACGGCGACACCGCCGCGCTGTGGCAGACCACGCTGTGGCGTTTCGAGTCGAACGGCTGGCCGCGCGAGCGCCTGTACGCCATCGATGTGCCCTACCCGCTGGCGCGCGACGACGATGCCAAGCCCCAGCCCGGCCGCACCTCGGCTGCAGAGCACATGGCGCACCTCGAGGCCGAGGTGGACAAGGTGCTGAAGGCCACGGGCGCGAAGCAGGTCGTGCTGGTGGGCAATTCGCGCGGTGGCAACGCCATCCGCAACTACATCTACAACGGCGGCGGCAGCGCCACCGTGAGCCACGCCGTCCTGGGCGGCACGCCCAACCATGGCGTCTGGGCGATTCCGGGCTTTCGCGAGGGCAACGAGTTCTCGGGCACCGGCCCCTTCCTCACGGCCCTGAACGCCCCCAAGAACGCCGCAGGCGACGAGGTGAGCGGCCCGGTGCAATGGATGACCATCCGCTCGGACCACAACGACAAGTTTGCACAGCCCGACGGCCTGTGGATCGGCCAGAAAGGCAAGCCCACCAACGTCACCGCCGCCGGACCAGAACTCCAGGGTGCGCTGAACACCGTGATTGCGGGCATCGACCACCGCGAGACGTCCTACTCCAGCGCCGCTTTCGAGGCGACGTACCGCTTCATCACCGGCCGGGCACCCCAAACCACCCCCATCGTGGCCGAGAAGACCGTGCTGCTGGGCGGCAAGGTCACTGGCCTGGGCGTGGACCCGCTGGACCCGAAGTCGGGCAACTTCAGCAACAACCTGCCACTGGCCGGAGCCCAGCTGGAGGTGTACGCCACGCACCCCGCCACGGGCACCCGCACGGGCAGCGCACTGCTGCGCACGGTGGTGGGCGCCGACGGCCGGTGGGGCCCCCTGACCACCCAGCCCGGCGTACCGCTCGAATTTGTGGTGTCTGCCCCCGGCTACGCCACCACGCACATCTACCGCAGCGGCTTTCCCCGCAGCAGCCAGATCATCCATTTGCGGGCCGAACGCATGGCCGACGCGGACAAGGGCGCCGCATCGGTCGTCACGCTGACCCGCCCGCGTGGCTACCTGGACCCGGCGCGCGACCGGATGCTGCTGGACGGTGCGGCGCCCGCAGGCGTGCCGGCGGGCGCCGGGGTGGCCTCCGCCAAGGTCAAGCCCACCGGGGGCGTGCGGTCCATCGTGGCCGAGTTCAATGGCGAGAAGGTCACCGGCCAGACATGGCCTGCGGCCGAAGGGCGTGTGGTGATGCTCGAGATCAGCCAGTAACGCCGCGGCGCCGGGGCGGCGCCCCGGGGCAACAACGGGAATCCTGGATAATCGCCGGTTGTTTTTCATTCTGTCGGCATGGGACTCCCGTGCCCCGCGGCCCGCCCTGCGGCCGCCTGCAACCATCCAGCATCCATGAGCGCCACTGCGACCGACCCCAACCTCCAGCACCTCACCAAGGCCCGCGAACAGATCTCCCAGGGCGATCTGAAGAACGCGGCCCTGACGCTCAACAAAGCCAACCGCCAGTGGCCGCAAGACCCGCGCGTCTTCATGCTGGGGGCCCTGCTGGCCGAGAAGTCGGGCAATGTGCAGGGGGCGTTCGACGCGCTGCGCAAGTCCGTGGCGCTGGCCCCGGACTGGGGCCCGGGCCTTCTGGAGCTGGCCCTGCTGCTGGCCCGCCAGAACCAGTTCAAGGAAGCGGTGGAAACCGCCGAAAAGGTCGCGGCGCTGGAACCCAAGAACCTGCAGGTGCTGGCCGGCGTGATCGACATTGCCCACCGTGCCGGGCACACCGAGATGGCGATCCGCCACCTGCGCCGTGGGCTGGAGCTGGTGCCGGGTGACTTGAGCCTGAGCCGCCTGCTGGCCCGCGACCTGAGCAACCAGGGCGAACATGCCGCATCCGTGGCGCTCTGGACCGAGCTGGTAGCGGCACACCCGGGCGACACATCCGTGCACATGGGCCGAATCCGCGCCTGCATCGCTGCTGGCGAGCCCGCGCAGGCCCAAGCCAACGCAGAGGCTCTGCTGGCGATCGCGCCGGATGATCCGGTGGCGCGCTACTACGACCAGTGCACACGCGGCGAGACACCCCAAAGGCAGCCGGTAGCACTGGTCCAGGAGTTGTTCGACGGCATGGCCAGTTTGTATGACCAGCACGTGGTACGCGGATTGCGTTACCAACTTCCCAAGCAGGTGGCGGAGCAGCTCCTGGCGCACTACCCGGACCGGAACATCAATGTGCTGGACCTCGGCTGCGGTACCGGCCTGCTCGGTGTGAGTCTGGGCCCGCTGCAAGGCCACCTGATCGGTGTGGATGTGTCTCGTCCGATGATCGAACAGGCAGCCCGCCACAATCTGTACAGCCGCTTTCACACGGTGGACATGCATGATGCTCTGCGCGAAACACCGGAAGGCCTGTACCAGGTGGTAGCGGCGCTGGACTTGTTCAGCTATGCCGGGTCGCTGACCGAAGCCATACCCCACGCGCTGCGTCTGCTCGCGCCCGGCGGTACCTTCGTCGTGTCATGCGAACCTGCGGCTGAGGATGGCGCAGACATGGTGCTGCAAACCAACGGCCGTTATGCCCACAAGCTCAGCCACGTGAAAGTGCAGTGCCAGGCTGCGGGTTTCGCGTCAGTCGACGTTCAAGACACAGTGCTCTGGTACGAGAACAACGAACCGGTCCACGGCTTCGTTGTCACTGCGCGCAAGGCGACCTGATCAGTCGGTGCGGAGAACCCCTGTCTCCGCCATCGGCGCTATTGATCCACTGCGGCTATCGGTCACGCCAGCAGGCGTGACGACTTGGGCACGTGCGCCATCAAAAAATCCATCTGGTCGGCCAGGATGCGACGGTTGCGCAGGATGAAGTCTTCCCACAGGCTGGGCACGTAAGGCGTGTAAAGCAGCGGCATGCGGGCCTGCTCGGGGGTGCGCGGGCCCTTGCGGTGGTTGCAGGGGCGGCACGCGGTGACCACATTCATCCAGTGGTCCTGCCCATTGCGCGCAAAGGGCACGATGTGTTCACGCGTGAGGTGCTCTTCGTGGAAGTGGCCGCCGCAGTAGGCGCACACGTTGCGGTCGCGCGCAAACAGCTTGCTGTTGGTGAGGCTGGGCTTGAGGTCGAACGGATTGATGCTGGGCACGCCCTTGGTGCCGATGATGCTGTTGACCGCGATCACCGACTGTTCGCCCGAGACGGCGTTGTGCCCGCCGCGGAACACCGCCACCTGGCCGCCAGACTCCCAGCGCACCTCGTCGGCAGCGTAGTGGATCACGGCCTGTTCCAGCGTGATCCACGACTGGGGCAGCCCCTGGGCTGAGAGCTTCAAGACCTTCAAAACACGTCTCCTGGAACAGCACGTACACAACGGCACGCACACAAGGACATGACTCGCGCAAAACAGGGCGATTGCCAGCGACCCGCCCCACGGCGCGGGCACTGGTGGCCTTCGGACTTGCGCAAGTCCTCAAGGAATTCTGAACGCAGATGTCTCGCGGGCAGCCCTGCGCGGGGCCAACCGTGGGTCACAATATACTCCGTTTTCATGACAAATTGGCGTCCTGCGCTTGATGGGTATGCGCAGGGCGCTATCAAAACGATAACAAGCCGATGAAGATCTTTCGCGGATTCCACCACCCCGGCGTGTCCGACGCCTGCGCGCTGACCATCGGCAATTTCGATGGGGTGCACCGGGGCCACCAGGCCATGCTGGCGCTGCTGAACAGCGAAGCCGCCCACCGCGGGGTGGACAGCTGCGTGCTCACGTTCGAGCCCCACCCCCGCGACTATTTTGCGGGCGTGCACCACAAGCCCGAGCTGGCCCCCGCGCGCATCGGCACCTTGCGCGACAAGCTGACCGAGCTGGCGCGCTGCGGTGTGCAGCAGACGGTGGTGCTGCCGTTCGACGCCCGGCTGGCCGCGCAGTCGCCCGAAGCCTTCATCGACGAAGTCCTCATCGCGGGGTTGGGCGCGCGCTATGTGCTGGTGGGCGACGACTTCCGCTTTGGCCGCCAGCGCGCGGGCGACTACGCCATGCTCGACCAGGCTGGCCAGGCCAAGGGCTTTGACGTGGCGCGCATGAACAGCTACGAGGTGCATGGGCTGCGGGTTTCCAGCTCTGCCGTGCGCCAGGCGCTGGCGGCGGGCGACATGGAAGCGGCCGCGCGCCTGCTGGGGCGGCCCTACACCATCAGCGGCCATGTGGTGCACGGCCGCAAGCTGGGGCGCGAACTGGGCGCCACCGCCGAGGGCGCGGGCAACGGCTTTCGCACCCTCAACATGCGGTTTGCGCACTGGAAGCCAGCCGCCAGCGGCATCTTCGCCGTGCTGGTGCACGGCCTCGTCGACGACCCGCTGCCGGGCGTGGCCAACCTCGGCGTGCGCCCGTCGCTCGACCCGAACGATGCCAATGGCGGCCGCGTGCTGCTCGAAACACATTGCCTGCAGTGGCCGGCCGCACTGGGCCCCGAAGGGGCGTACGGTAAAATCGTGCGCGTGGAACTGCTGCACAAACTGCACGACGAGCTCAAATACGACAGTCTGGACGCCCTGACAGCGGGTATCGCCAAAGACTGCGCGGACGCGCGCGCCTACTTTGCATCGGCCCACGCGCCCAACCACACCGAGACCCGGCGCCAGACCACGCGCGACCGAATTTAGGGGGCTGCCTGCGCAGCGCCTGCCCCGCAGGCTCTCCCTCCGCCGGGGCCTTGCCCCGTGTCCTGCCCCTCTTTTGCCCCCCGTCTCCTGCATTGCTCCGGGCTTGCCCGGAATGCCCCGTCTTAAGGCTTCTTCATGTCCGACAACGCCAGCACCCCCGCCACCACCGCCCCGGATTACCGCAGCACGCTGAACCTGCCCGACACCCCCTTCCCCATGCGCGGCGATTTGCCCAAGCGCGAGCCGGGCTGGGTGAAGGAATGGGAAGACAAGGGCACCTACAAGCGCCTGCGTGATGCCCGGCGGGGCGCGCCCAAGTTCATCCTGCACGACGGCCCTCCGTATGCCAACGGCCAGATCCACATGGGCCATGCGGTCAACAAGATCCTGAAGGACATGATCACCAAGGCGCGCCAGCTCGAAGGCTTTGACGCGCTGTACGTGCCCGGCTGGGACTGCCACGGCCTGCCGATCGAAAACGCCATCGAGAAGAAGCACGGCCGCAACCTGAGCCGCGACGACATGCAGGCCAAGAGCCGCGCTTTCGCCACCGAGCAGATCGCGCAGCAGATGGCGGACTTCAAGCGCCTGGGCGTGCTGGGCGAATGGGACAACCCCTACAAGACCATGAACCCGGCCAACGAGGCGGGCGAGATCCGCGCCTTCAAGCGCGTGATGGAGCGCGGCTTTGTCTACCGTGGCCTCAAGCCCGTCTACTGGTGCTTTGACTGCGGCAGCTCACTGGCCGAATTCGAGATCGAATACGCCGACAAGAAGAGCACCACGCTCGACGTGGCCTTCAAGGCACACGACCCGGCCAAGCTGGCAGGCGCCTTTGGCCTGCCCGCCTTGGCCAAGGACGCGTTTGTGGTCATCTGGACCACCACGGCCTGGACCATCCCCGCCAACCAGGCGCTCAACCTGAACCCCGAGATCAGCTACGCGCTGGTCGATGCAGGCGAGCGCATCCTGCTGGTGGCCGAGCCGCTCGTGGCCTCGTGCCTGGAGCGCTACGGCCTCACCGGCAGCGTGCTGGCCACCACCCTGGGCAAGAACCTGGGCGGCCTGGAGTTTGAACACCCGCTGTACGACGTGGCCAGCGAAGACGGCAGCTTTGGCTACCGCCGCCTCTCGCCCGTGTACCTGGCCGACTACGCCACGGCCGACGACGGCACGGGTATCGTGCATTCGTCGCCCGCCTACGGTCTGGAGGACTTCAACTCCTGCCGCGCGCACGGCATGGCGCTGGACGAGATCCTGAACCCCGTGCAGGGCAACGGCACGTACGCGGCCGACTTTCCGCTGTTTGGCGGCCAGCACATCTGGAAGGCCGTGCCGGTGATCATCGAGGCCCTGCGCAACGCGGGCCGCCTGATGACCACCAAGGACATCACCCACAGCTACCCCCACTGCTGGCGCCACAAGACGCCGGTGATCTACCGCGCGGCTGCGCAGTGGTTCATCCGCATGGACGAAGGCGAAGGCGTGTTCACGCAACCCGGCTTGAAGCCCGCCAAGACGCTGCGCCAGATCGCACTCGAAGCCATCGAGCACACGAGCTTCTACCCCGAAAACGGCAAGGCCCGCCTGCACGACATGATCGCCGGGCGGCCCGACTGGTGCATCTCGCGCCAGCGCAGCTGGGGCGTGCCCATCCCGTTCTTTTTGCACAAGGATTCGGGCGAGCTGCACCCACGCACGCTGGAGATCATGGACCAGGCCGCCGACATTGTGGAAAAGGGCGGCATCGAGGCCTGGAGCCGCGTGACGGTGGAAGAGATCCTGGGCGCCGGGGACGCACCGCAGTACACCAAGAGCACCGACATCCTCGAAGTGTGGTTCGACTCCGGCTCCACCTTCAGCCACGTGCTGCGCGGCACGCACCCCGAGGTGCACCACGACACCGGCCCCGAGGCCGACCTGTACCTCGAAGGCCATGACCAGCACCGCGGCTGGTTCCACAGCTCGCTGCTGCTGGCCTCGGCGCTCGAAGGCCGCGCGCCGTATCGCGGCCTGCTGACCCATGGCTTCACCGTGGACAGCCAGGGCCGCAAGATGAGCAAGTCGCTGGGCAACGGCATCGACCCGCAGGACATCAACAAGAAGCTGGGCGCAGAAATCATTCGCCTGTGGGTGGCCGCCAGCGACTACTCGGGCGACATCGCGGGCGATGAGAAGATCCTGGCGCGCGTGGTGGACGCCTACCGCCGCATCCGCAACACGCTGCGCTTCTTGCTGGCCAACGTGAGCGACTTCGACCCCCAGGCCGATACCGTGCCGTTCGACCAGATGCTGGAGATCGACCGCTACGCGCTCACCCGCGCGTCCGAGTTCCAGGCCGAGGTGCTGGCGCACTACAAGGTGTACGAATTCCACCCCGTGGTGGCCAAGCTGCAGCTCTACTGCTCGGAAGACCTGGGCGGCTTCTACCTCGACGTGCTGAAGGACCGCCTGTACACCACGGCGCCCAAGAGCCTGGCGCGCCGCAGCGCCCAGACCGCGCTCTACAACATCACGCACGCCATGCTGCGCTGGATGGCGCCGTTCCTGTCCTTCACCGCCGAAGAGGCCTGGAAGGTGTTTGGCGGCTCCGACTCGATCTTTCTCGAAACCTACGGCAATGTGGCCGGGGTGGGCGCCGGTGCCGACGAAGGCCTGCTGGCCAAGTGGGCTCGCCTGCGCCAGATCCGCGACGCGGTGAACAAGGAGATCGAGGCCCTGCGCGCCGCCGGCCAGGTGGGCTCGTCGCTGCAGGCCAGCGTCGCGCTCACGGCAGCCCCCGAGGACCACGCCCTGCTGGCCAGCCTGGGCGATGACCTCAAGTTCGTGTTCATCACATCGGCTATTAAATTGATAGCTGGAGACGCTTTACAGATAAGCGTTGAAGCCAGTTCTGATGCCAAATGTGAGCGCTGCTGGCATTACCGCAGCGATGTGGGCCACGACAGCGCCCACCCCACGCTGTGCGGCCGTTGCACCAGCAACCTGCATGGCGCAGGCGAATCACGGGTGGCGGCGTAATGGCGCGCGCTTCTTCGTCCCTGGAATTTGGCGGCCGACAGGGCGGCAGCATGTGGCCCTGGCTGGCCTGGGCGGTGGTCATCCTGATCGCGGACCAGGTCACCAAGACGCTGATCCTGCAGCACTACCAGCTGGGCGATGCCACTTTCATCACCAGCTTCTTCAACATCGTGCGCGCGCACAACACCGGCGCGGCGTTCTCCTTCCTGGCCCAAGCGGGGGGGTGGCAGCGCTGGCTGTTCACCGGCATCGGTGTCGTGGCCACC
The DNA here is from genome assembly GCF_049198005.1 of Paracidovorax sp. MALMAid1276. Lineage (NCBI taxonomy): Bacteria > Pseudomonadati > Pseudomonadota > Betaproteobacteria > Burkholderiales > Comamonadaceae > Paracidovorax > Paracidovorax sp. MALMAid1276. Next base: position 107,069 of record NZ_JBMIRS010000201.1, read on the forward strand.
ATCTTCATCGTGTGGCAGCTGCGCGCGCACCCGGGGCAAAAGCTGTTCTGCTTTGCACTGTCCAGCATCCTGGGCGGCGCCGTGGGCAATGTGGTGGACCGGCTCATGCACGGCTACGTGGTGGACTTTCTGGACTTCCACGCCGCGGGCTGGCACTTTCCGGCATTCAACCTCGCGGACTCGGCCATCACCGTGGGCGCAGCCTGCCTGATCCTCGACGAGCTGCTGCGCGTGCGGCGCGAGCGCTGACAACGCCAAGTTCCAAGCTTCAAGCGCCAAGCGCATTCGCTCCCGTCCAGACAGCCCGCCGTGTGCGGGCTGTTTCTTTTTCGGCGTCCGGCGCGCCGTGTCATTCGCGCGTCACAGCGGGTGGTTGCAATCGATGTAATCGTTTTCATCCACCCGCCCGCCATGAGCATTCTGGAAGTGGCCCGCGAGGCTGGCGTCTCCGTCGCCACCGTCTCGCGCGTGTTCAACCTGCCCGACAAGGTCGCCCCCGCCACGCGCGAGCATGTGCAGCAGGTGGCCCGCGCCCTGGGCTACCAGCCCAATGCCAGTGCGCGCACCCTGCGCACGCAGCGCAGCCGGGTGCTGGGCGTGGTGCTGCCCACGCTCACCAACCCGGTGTTCGCCGAATGCCTGGACGGCATCGCGCAGGCCGCCGTGGCGGGGGGCTATGCCATCCTGCCCTTCACCACCGACTACCGCGTGGCGCAGGAAGACCGCGCCGTGAACCTGCTGCTGGCGGGCGATGTGGACGGAATGATCCTGGTGGTGTCCAACCCCGCCACCTCCACGGCCCTGCAGCGGCTGGGCGAGTCAGGCCTGCCCTACGTGCTGGCCTACAACCGGCACCCTGAACACCCCTGCGTGTCCGTCCACAGCGAAGAGGCCGTGGCCGAGGCCGTGGCGCAGCTCGCCGCGCTGGGACACCGGCGCATCACCATGGTCAGCGGGCTGCTGCAGGCGTCCGACCGGGCGCAGCAGCGCTGCCGGGGCTACGCCCAGGGCATGGAGCGTGCGGGCCTGGCGGTGCAGCCCGTGCAGCAGGTGCCCTTCGTGGCCACGGCCCCCGAGCTGCTGGGCGCGCTGCTGGGCAGCCCCGAGCGCCCTACCGCCCTGGTGTGCTCCAACGACCTGCTGGCCATCCGCAGCATCCGCGCCGCACACCTTGCGGGCCTGGCCGTGCCGCGCGACCTGAGCGTGGTGGGCTTTGACGGCATCGCCCTGGGGCAGGACCTCACGCCCCAGCTCGGCACCGTGGTGCAGCCCAACACCGACATCGGCCGCCACAGCGTGGAGCTGCTGGTCCAGGCCATCGCCGGCAACAGCCCCCTGGGTCCCGAGATGGGCCTCACGCTGGCCCACAGGTTCCGCCCCGGCGAATCCTGCGCACCGCCCGCATCACGGGGGTCTGCACCTTTGCCCTTTCCTGTTCCGTCCCACCCCTGAAACCAAGGAGCCACCACCATGACATCCACCCTGCACCGCATTGCGCGCACCACGCTGCTGGCCTGGGGCCTGGCCGCCAGCGCCGCCGCCCTGGCGCAAAACGCCATCTGCTACAACTGCCCGCCCGAATGGGCCGACTGGGGCAGCCAGATCAAGGCGATCAAGGCCCGTACCGGCATCACCGTGCCGCCGGACAACAAGAACTCGGGCCAGTCGCTGGCCCAGCTGGTCGCCGAAAAGGCCAGCCCCGTGGCCGACGTGACGTATCTCGGCGTGACCTTCGCCATCCAGGCGCACAAAGATGGCGTGGTCGCCGCCTACAAGCCCGCCGCGTGGGCCGAGATCCCGGACGGCCTGAAGGACCCGGCCGGCCACTGGTTCACCATCCATTCGGGCACGCTGGGCTTCATGGTCAATGTGGACGCGCTCAAGGGCAAGCCCGTGCCCCAGTCGTGGGCCGACCTGCTCAAGCCCGACTACAAGGGCCTGATCGGCTACCTCGACCCGGCCTCGGCCTTCGTGGGCTACGTGGGCGCCGTGGCCGTGAATCAGGCGCGCGGCGGCACGCTGGACAACTTCGGCCCCGGCCTCGACTACTTCACGGCGCTGCAGAAGAACGAGCCCATCGTGCCCAAACAGACCTCGTACGCGCGCGTGTTGTCGGGCGAGATCGCCATCCTGCTGGACTACGACTTCAACGCCTACCGCGCCAAGTACAAGGACAAGGCCAACGTGCAGTTCGTCATCCCGGCCGAAGGCACGGTGGTGGTGCCCTACGTGATGAGCCTGGTGGCCAACGCGCCGCACGCCGACAACGGCAAGAAGGTGCTGGACTTCGTGCTGTCGGACGAAGGCCAGGCCCTGTGGGCCAATGCCTACTTGCGCCCCGTGCGCGCCAGCGCCATGTCCAAGGAGGTGCAGGCCCGCTTCCTGCCCGCCACCGAATACGCACGCGCCCGGACGGTGGACTACAGCAAGATGGCTGCCGTGCAGAAGGCGTTTGCGGACCGGTATCTGAAGGACGTTCAGTAACCAACAACGCACAGCGCAGCCGCACGCCCTCATGCACCTGGCCCTGCACCCATCCCTGCACGCTTCCATGCGACCCGCCTTTGCGCCCTCCCGCCCGCTGCTGCTGGCCTGCGCAGCGCCTGCGGCCGCGTTCTTCGTCGCGTTCTGGCTGTTGCCGGTGGCCCGGCTGATGGCGCTGCCCGCGAGCAAGGGCTTGGACACGTATTTCGTCGTGCTCACCCACGGCCGCTACCTGCAAAGCCTGCTGCAGACGCTGGGCCTGTCGCTGGCGGTGACGCTGGTCACGCTGGTGCTGGGCGCGGCCGTGGGCATCACGCTGGCGCGGCAGCGCTTTGCGGGGCGGCGGCTGCTGCTGTCGCTGCTCACGCTGCCGCTGTCGTTCCCGGGCGCCATCATCGGCTTCTTCATGATCCTGCTGGGCGGGCGACAGGGGCTGGTGGCGCAGTGGACCGATGCGCTGGGGCTGGGGCGCATCACGTTCGCGTACGGTCTGGCGGGGCTGTTTCTGGCGTACCTGTATTTTTCACTGCCGCGCGCCATTGCCAGCTACACGGCGGCGGCCGGCGCCATGGACACGGCCCTCGAAGAAGCCGCCCGCTCGCTGGGCGCGCCGCGCTGGCGCGTGGTGCGCGACGTGTGGCTGCCCGAGCTGGCGCCCACCACGCTCTCGTGCGGGGCCATCGTGTTCGCCACCGCCATGGGCGCGTTCGGCACCGCCTTCACGCTGTCGGCCAAGTTCGAGGTGCTGCCCATCACCATCTACAACGAGTTCACCAACTACTCCAACTTCGCGCTGGCAGCCAGCCTGTCGATGGCCCTGGGGCTGATCACCTGGCTGGTGCTGTGGCTGTCCCGCCGCGTGGCGGGCCCGGTGGCCGCAGCAGGCGCCTGAGCGAGCCGGTTCATTGCCCATGCGCACTGCACGACAAGCCTCCCTGCCCCTGCTGGCCCTCACGGCGCTGGTGGCGGTGTTCATGCTCGCGCCCATTGCGCTGTCGGTGGTGGCGGGGCTCGTCGCCAACTACAGCACCGGCATCGCCAGCGGCCTGACGCTGCGCTGGCTGGGCGAGGTGTGGGCGCTGTATGGCGGCACCGTGGGCTGGTCGCTGGCCATCGCGCTGCTGTGCGTGCTGGGCAACCTGCTGATTGGCGTGCCCTGTGCCTATGCGCTGGCCCGCAGCCGTTCACGGGCAGCGCGGCTGTTCGAAGAGCTGCTCACCCTGCCGGTGGCCGTGCCGGGCCTGGCCAGTGCGCTGGCGCTGATCCTGGCCTACGGCAGCCTGCAGGGCTTTCGCCAGAGCTTTGCCTTCATTCTGGTCGGGCACATGGTGTTCACCCTGCCCTTCATGGTGCGCACGGTGGGCGCGGCCTTTCAGCGCCACGAGCTGCGCGCGCTGGAAGAGGCCGCGCGCTCGCTGGGCGCCAGCTTCGCGCAGCGCTTTCTGGGCGTGCTGGTGCCGGCCGTGTTGCCGGCCATCGTGGCGGGCAGCCTGATGGTGTTCACGCTCTCGGTGGGCGAATTCAACCTGACCTGGATGCTGCACACCCCGCTCACCCGCACCCTGCCCGTGGGGCTGGCCGACAGCTATGCGTCCATGCGCATCGAGATCGGCTCGGCCTACACGCTCATCTTTCTGGCTGTCATCCTGCCCGTGCTGTGGGGCCTGCAGGCCCTGGGCTCCCTGATCGAAAGACACCATGCAACTTGAACGCACGCGCGTGGACATTGCCCGCTGCGCCAAAACCTATGCCGACGGCACGCGCGGACTGCAGCCCACCGACCTGGCCGTGGAGCCCGGCGAAGTGCTGGCACTGCTGGGCCCCTCGGGCTGCGGCAAGACCACGCTGCTGCGCCTGGTGGCCGGGCTGGAGGCACCCGACGCCGGCAGCCGCATCACCTTCGGCGCCACCGACGTCACGCACACCCCCATCGAACAGCGCGGCGTGGGCATGGTGTTCCAGCACTACGCGCTGTTCCCGCAGATGAATGTGGAGGCCAACATCGGCTACGGCCTCAAGATCCGCGGCGTGGCCGAGGACGAACGCCGCCGCACCGTGGGCGAGCTGGTGGACCTGGTGCGCCTGAACGGGCTGGAGAAAAAGCGCCCGGCCGAACTCTCGGGCGGCCAGCGCCAGCGCG